>JAYTBZ010000190.1:0-18894 GCA_043736705.1 Flavobacterium sp.
AAAGTATTTGTTACAGGATGCTTATCTGAACGATACCGTCCTGATTTAGAAAAAGAAATACCTAATGTAGATCAGTTTTTTGGTACAACAGAATTACCACAACTATTGAAAGCTTTGGGCGCTGATTACAAGCACGAATT
Organism: Flavobacterium sp.; assembly: GCA_043736705.1. GTDB lineage: Bacteria > Bacteroidota > Bacteroidia > Flavobacteriales > Flavobacteriaceae > Flavobacterium. The sequence continues at coordinate 141 of JAYTBZ010000190.1, forward strand.
ATTAGGAGAACGCTTAACGACTACGCCCAAAAATTATGCTTACTTAAAGATTTCTGAAGGGTGTGATAGACCTTGTAGTTTTTGTGCCATTCCGCTTATGCGAGGAAAAAACGTTTCGCAAACCATTGAAAAATTGGTAAAAGAATCGGAAGGTTTGGCTAAAAATGGAGTGAAAGAATTAATTTTAATTGCCCAAGATTTAACCTATTACGGATTAGATATTTACAAAAAAAGAGCCCTAGGAGAATTATTAGAAGCACTTGTACAAGTAGAAGGAATTGAATGGATTCGTTTGCATTACGCTTTCCCTACTGGCTTCCCAATGGATGTGTTAGAAATCATGAAACGCGAGCCTAAAATATGTAATTACCTAGATATTCCGTTGCAACACATTTCAGATTCTATTTTAAAATCAATGCGAAGAGGAACCACTCAAGCAAAAACAACTAAATTACTTAAAGAATTTCGTGCGGCTGTTCCTGGTATGGCTATCCGAACTACTTTAATAGTAGGATATCCCGGAGAAACTCAAGAGGATTTCAATATCTTAAAAGATTTTGTTCAAGAAATGAAATTTGATCGAATGGGTTGTTTTGCCTACTCGCACGAAGAAAATACGCACGCATACTTATTGGAAGATGATGTCCCTGACACCGTAAAACAAGACCGTGCAAACGAAATTATGGAACTACAATCACAGATCTCTTGGGATTTAAACCAAGAAAAAGTGGGGCAAATCTTTAAGTGTATTATTGATCGAAAAGAAGGTGCTCATTTTGTGGGACGTACTGAATTTGATAGTCCAGATGTTGATAATGAAGTCTTAATTGACGCATCGAAACATTACGTAAAAACGGGTGAATTTGTAATGATCAAAATTATTGATGCAACAGAATTTGACTTATACGGAGAACCAGTGTAAAATTTTAATCGGTTTAAATTTTTGAAAAAATGAAAATGCAATCCTTTAACAATTACCTACTCATAGCCTTTATTATGTTTTTTGCTAATGCGTCATTTGCACAATTTGGCAATGGTGGATATGGCAATGGTTATGGCAGTAATAGTAGAATGAACAACACAATGGATCAAACCAGAACACCACAAAAACCAAAAGAAATCCCTGTTGAAGTAACGATTGGAAAAGTAATGGAGCGACTAAAACCAGAACTTACCCTTGATGAGCTTCAAGTAATAGCAATTTCTAACATCCTGACCGAGAGTGTCAAATCTCAGGGTATGCTTATAAAAGCAGAAGTTAGTCAAGAAGAGAAAATAAAAAACATAACTGTTCTCTCTGAAACAACAGACAGAAAAATAATGGAATTGTTGAATAAAGACCAAAAGGAAAAATATATAGTTCTTCAAGAAGAGGCCAAAAATCCTAAAAAACCGAAATCTAAAAAAAAATCTAATTAATAGATTTTCGTCTTTTCTCTAATTAAAATCCTGTATGAAAAAAATAGTCTCTTTCCTTTTAATAACTGTTATTGCTTTGTCCTGCGCTACGAATCCTTACAAAAAAAGTGAGAAAATTTACGATTCTAAGCTCAAATCATTAAAACAAACTATTTCCAATAAAAATTCTCAGCCTTTACCAATTTTAGCCCATGTAGAGTTCAATATCGATACTTTATACACTAAACAACTTCATACGTACAAGGATACTCTTTTTAAGATGGGCTCTACTCCTTTACAAAACGGGGTCAATACCGAGTGGATAGGAACTGTGAATTTTAATTTAAGAAAGCCCAATTTTATCATTATTCACCATACGGCTCAAGACTCTTTGCAGCAAACATTAAAAACGTTTACTAAAATAGAATCACAAGTTAGTTCACATTATTTAATTTCTGATGATGGTAAAGTAGTCCAAATGTTGAATGATTACTTAAGAGCTTGGCATGCAGGTGCTGGAACTTGGGGAAAAAATACAGATATTAATTCTACATCTATTGGTATAGAATTAGACAATAACGGAACAGAAGTTTTCTCTGAATTACAGATCAACAGCTTGTTAGCACTTTTGACAAAGTTAAAAAAGGATTATAACATCCCTGCTCAAAACATTATCGGGCATGCTGATATTGCACCTACACGAAAGAAAGATCCAAGCCAATTATTCCCTTGGAAAATATTAGCCGAAAATGGTTTTGGTATCTGGTCTGATGAGTTTTTAGAAACTGCTCCAGCTGATTTTAATGTTGAACAAGGATTACGCATCATAGGATATGACACCAAAAACTTACCAGCTGCAATAACAGCTTTTAAACTGCATTATATTCAAACAGAAGTTAATGCAACTTTAGATGAAAAAACAATAAACACAATTTATTCAATCTATAAAAAACAATAAATAGATACATAATTTAAACCCCCATTTTTATTTAGTCAAAATATGATTTTTGAAAAATTCAAAAATCATATTACCCAGCTATTTAAAAAAACATTAGAAAGATAGACTTTCAATTTTAAGTGATTATTTTTCTTTATTAATTCCTTTTTTTGAAAATTTAATTTAAGCTTCGATACAAATTGAAAATCTATTTTAGCTTATATGTATCCCTTTTCTTATTTATTGTAGTAAGTGATACTAATCCTCTATTTTATTTATGAGAAGTTCAATTCGTTTTATGAACTAGCCAAAAATAATTCTAACGTGAGCTCTAGTAAGATCACTACTTATTTTATTTATCGCTTCGATGGTTGCACTAACACATCAAATGATTAAACATCATGGTGTAACTGTTGGCATCAACTTTATTAAAACAGAAAACAATTTAGTGTATTATATTTTTTTTACAAAGTATTTAATAACAGTTAATTAAATAATATTTTGTGAGAAAATTGATTGAAAAGTTAAAATCACTCCTGATATTGTCAATAAAAAATTTCAATTAAATAGAGAATCCGATTATAATAAAGTTGTTACACTACAAAAACACGAAACTTTAGGATTCAAAGAGTCTGAAATAATTACTTGATTTTATTTAGGAACAAAAGGAGAATCCACTGTATTGTTTTCTGAAAATGGTAAAAAGCAATTAAAACTAAATGCTGCCCAAAATGGAGTTCCGTTTATTGTCATCCTTTCTAATAAACCAAAAGAATTAAAAATTGCGATCTATACTTATTAATAATTGGAAATAAAGTCTAATTAAATAGAGACCAAATTTGTGACAAATACAATTGTTGTTTCCAATTCTTTCGTTAAATACCACGCAAATCTATTATTCAATAATTAATGATTTCGCATTCATAAATTCCTTTATCCCTATTGGACCTAATTCTCTGCCATATCCTGATTTTTTTATTCCACCAAAAGGAATTCTGGAATCAGAACGAACTAAAGAATTTACAAAAACACTTCCTACCTCTATTTTTCTTGACAAGTGGTAAGCATGCTCTCGATCTGTTGTCCATATTGCGGCAGCCAAACCATAACGGTGATTATTGGTGATAGCAATTGCTTGATTCTCATCATTGGCTCTAATGACAGTTGCTAGCGGTCCAAAAGTTTCTTCCTGAAAAGGTATGGTATTTGAATCGAAACACTCGATTAATGTGGGTTGAAAATTGCAACCTTCTCTTGCTCCTCCTACTATTATCCTAGCACCTTGTTGTACAGATTTTTGTAATTGACATTCTAATTTTTCTGCTAAATCCAATCGAGCAAGTGGTCCCATATTAATCCCTCCCATCAATGGATCACCTTGCTTAAGCAAATTAATTTTGTTGGCAAACAGCGCTATAAATTCATCCGCTACTTCATTTACAACTATAAAACGCTTGGCACAAATACATGCTTGGCCAGCGTTAAGCATTCTCGATTGTGTGGCAACTGTAGCAGCCTTTTCAAGATTTGCGCTATTCAAAACTATAAAAGCATCAGAACCTCCCAATTCTAGAACTGTTTTTTTAATATGCTTCCCTGCCAATGAAGCTACAGCAGATCCTGCCATTTCACTCCCCGTTAAAGTAATACCTTGAACTATATTTGATGCAATTACACTTTCAACTATAGGAATATCTATCGTAATTTGTTGAAAAACTCCTTCAGGAAAACCGGCTTCCAAAAAAGCATCTTCAATAGCTTTTGCACACCCAATAACATTAGGTGCATGCTTTAAAAGAGTCACATTGCCAGACATAATTACTGGACCTGCATACCGTAATACTTGCCAAAAAGGATAATTCCAAGGCATTATTGCAAAAACAGCACCTATAGGATCATAAACTGACATGCTTTTGAATGGAGTATCATAATATTCCTCTTTCAACATTTGTTCCGCATTCTCCGCATAGAAGTCGCAGTTTGCAGCTGATTTTTCAACTTCAGAAATACTCTCAAGTAGTACTTTCCCCATTTCATTTGTAATCAAAAAACCAAGCTCTTCTTTCTTTTTTCTAAGAATATCAGCTAATTTTTTCATCATTAACGCTCTTTGATCAAATGTAGTTTGCTTCCAGTTTTTGAAAGCTCGCTCAGACAACTGCAATTTTTTATTCAATTGTGACTGTGTTAGAACTTCATGCTCGGCTACAAAAAGTTGTGAAAACGGATTTATTGAATTAAAAATCATGTGTTTGAAATTAAATTTTAAAAATATGCTAGAAATAAAACTAAGGTAACACCAAAACTCACCAAATGTTAGGCAATCGAAGAAAGAAAAGTCAAAAATAATGAAGCAAGTCTGATTTCAAAAAATTTGATGAATTGGCACAATTAAACAAAGAAGTTGAATTTGAAGTAATTTGTATAGTTTAAATTTGCTTAATTTTTATTTACAAATTTCAACAAAAATAGTATCCAATACCTCGTATATTTTTTCTTTATCCAATGGTTTGGTAATGCAATCTATAAAACCCAGTTGCATAATTTTTTCTTTGTCTTCAAATGAGGAATAGGCAGTTTGAGCAATGACAGGAAGTTCTGGTTTGAATGCTTTAATCTTTTCGTAAGCTTCAAAACCATTTAACACAGGCATTCTAATATCCATAAACACTACAGATATGTTTGGGTTATTAGCACATATATCCACTGCTTCTTGACCGTTTTTAGCCCTAATAACCGTATGATTCTTGGACTGTATAATTTTTTTCAGAAGCATGAAATTAATAGCATCATCCTCTGCAACTAAAATAATTTCTTTACCAAAATTCTTGGTAACCGATTTCACTTTTTTGGGTTGGATTGCTTTAGCCGTATGGTCTACATTTAGTGGAATGGTAAATGAAAAAACAGATCCCAATCCAAGGGTAGACTCTACTTTGATCTCACCACCTAACATTTCCACATATGCTTTTGTTATTGACAAACCAAGACCTAATCCTGATAAATCAAGAGTAGCATCACCTTCTATCCTTCTGAACCGCTCAAAAATTACTTTCAAATAATTTTCACTTATACCCATACCGGAATCCTCCACTTTAAACTCCAAGCACCCTTTTTCTCTATTAACAGAATAGCCAAAAGCAACAAAACCTCTATCCGTAAATTTCAACGCATTTGTAATTAGGTTAACAATAATCTGTTTTAGTTTTGTTTCATCTGTGTTAATATTTTCTTGGATTTTATCTGGGTTTTCAAGAATATAAAACTGAATATCTTTATCCTTAGGAATCGTGACTTTGATCGCATTATACAATTCTACAATACAATTTTCTATGTCTAATCCTTTATAATTAGGAATGATTTGCATGGCATCAATTTTAGACATTTCAATAAGATCTTCTATTATTGATACCAAACTGTTTCCACTATTTTTTATAATTTTTAAATATTCAATTCGTTCTTTTTCATCTAAATTAGTATCTTGTAGTAGATCACTAAATCCCATAATAGCATTCATTGGTGTTCTAATTTCATGAGACAAATTAGCCAAAAAAGAGGATTTTAACCGATCGCTTTCTTCTGCTTTTTTCTTGGATATCTCTAATTGCTTGCGTTGATTGCTATTTTCTTCAAATAAGTTTCCAATATATCCAAACTCACCATCCGACTTTTTTAAACTTTCAATAGCATTTGTATTTCCTGTTTCAAGAATATTTTTAATTAATTTTAATGGATCGTACACCCATCGCTTTGTGTAATACGCATACACAAAAATACTTAGCACAGAAACCAGAATAACAATAAAAAGAATATCTTTTGTATTTGTATAATTTAAATTGAATGGTCTTTTAAAAAGTACTTTAGCCACCACTTCATTTTTCCAATCCTTCAAATCAATCCCCACAACAACAAAATCATCTTCGTGAGTAATTACATACTCACTTGAAGCCAAACTTACTTTTGAACTACTGATATTACCCACGGCATTAAAAAACGATTCATCTAAAAGCCTTGCTATAAAAAAATATCCAGCAGGTTTCGTTTTGTTCTTTTTAGGATCATTTGATGCGTGAATTGTTGCACCAAAAACCTCAACAATTCCCTCCGGAATTTTTACATAAAATCGTTTAAGTTTTGATTTATTCAGAACTGCCATCATCTCTTTAGGAATAAAATCAATACTTTTGAGCTTAGCAGAGACGGTCTTATTGATTAATTTTTTATCCAAGCCATATACTCCAATATAATCTGCTTCATAGGATTCAAATTCTCTTTTAATATGTTCATTATACCATTTTTCCTCTTTTGTCTTAGTATAATTGACCAACTCGTTCCAATAGGTAACATCAATAACGGTGGCTAAAGCAGTTTTAGAGTTTAGTCTAAAAAGAGACTTTACTTCTTTGTCATATTGATCGTAAGTAGTTTTATAAAAATGTTTTTCTTCTTTAATCGTATACAGATAAAGAAAAAGATAAATGAGCAAAAAGAAGATGCTCGTTGAAATTATCAACAAAAGTAATTTAGAATACGTATTTAAATTAAGTAGTCTCTTCATCAATTATCAAACAGTAAAAAGTAAATTAAAAATTATTAAATATATTTTGTAAGATATATCACTTTATTTTTGATGCCGCAAGTTAAGTTTTTTTGTTAGAGAAAAAAAGACAAACAAATAATTTTGATACAAATAATTTTAATAACACTTTACTTATCAATGGTATACTTTTAGAAATATTTCAAGTCCATGCTAATGATGCCTTATTTTTCAATCAAGTTTATCAGTGTTTTTTTGAAGGAAAATATAAGAGCGTTAATGAAAGTACCCGATTGTTTACTTTATATTCAGCCAACTAATCGTTTCTAAGAAGATCGAAAACAAAATTACCCTTCAAGTGAAATTTGATTGTTTAGGAGATACCTTTATTAAAACAAAAAAACCATCTTAAATGATGGTTTTACTGTGGTTATTGAAAATTATAAAGGAATATTACCGTGTTTTCTATTGGGCATTATGCTTACTTTATTTTCGAGCATGCTAAACGCTTTTATCAACTTACGTCTGGTATCTTGTGGCAAGATTACCTCATCTACAAAACCACGTTGAGCAGCTGTATATGGATTTGCGAATAACTCTGCATATTCTGCCTCTTTTTCTAAAAGCTTTGCCTCATGGTCTTCGGCTTCGTTAATTTCTTTTTTAAAGATAATTTCCGAAGCACCTTTAGCACCCATTACTGCAATTTCGGCTGTGGGCCAAGCAAAATTCATATCGGCACCAATGTGTTTCGAGTTCATCACATCATACGCACCACCATAGGCTTTACGTGTAATTACGGTCACTCTAGGAACAGTTGCTTCACTTAAAGCATATAGCAATTTTGCACCGTTAACAATAATACCGTTCCACTCTTGATCCGTTCCGGGCAAAAATCCCGGTACATCAACTAGAACTAATAACGGAATATTAAAACAATCGCAAAAACGCGTAAATCGAGCTGCTTTTTTTGAACTATTTACATCTAAACAACCCGCTAAAATCATCGGTTGATTCGCAATAATTCCAATACTTTTTCCTGCTAGTCTGGCAAAACCTACTAAGATATTTTCGGCATAATTTTTATGAATTTCAAAAAAAGAATCCTCGTCAATAATTCCACCTATAACCTCGTGCATGTCATACGGCTTGTTGGGATTATCTGGAATAATAGTCGCTAATTTTGTACGAATCTCATCATTGAGTTGGTAGGGCAAATCAAGAGTTTTTTCTTTATTGCTCTGCGGCAAATAACTCAACAGCCGTTTCAAGTCATCCAGACATTCCACATCATTGGTCGAAGTGCAATGTGCCACACCTGATTTAGTTGCATGCGTACTTGCACCACCTAATTCCTCAGAAGTTACGGTTTCGTTAGTCACCGTTTTTACAACATTGGGACCAGTAACAAACATATAACTGGTATCTTCAACCATCATCGTAAAATCGGTCATTGCAGGAGAATAAACAGCTCCACCAGCACAAGGCCCCATAATTGCAGAAATTTGAGGAATAACTCCAGATGCTTGTACGTTTCTATAAAAAATATCAGCATAACCGCCTAATGACCTCACGCCTTCTTGAATACGAGCTCCACCAGAATCATTCAGTCCGATCATAGGCGCTCCCATTTTGACGGCCATATCCATCACTTTACAGATTTTTTCGGCATGAGTTTCAGATAACGAACCACCAAAAACCGTGAAATCCTGTGCAAAAATATACACCAATCGTCCGATTATGGTTCCGTATCCCGTAATGACACCATCACCGTAATACAATTCTTTTTCCATTTCAAAATCAGTGGTACGGTGTGTAACCAAAAGTCCGATTTCTTCAAAAGAGCCTTCGTCCATCAAATAATTGACACGTTCTCTGGCTGTCAATTTTTTGTTGGCATGTTGTTTTGCAATTCTATTTTTACCGCCACCTATATGAGCTTCGGCAATTTTATCGTTAAGTAATTTTATTTTAGATTCCATACTTTATTGAATTGGTAAGCGTAAGATTTTTTGATCTTCAAAATATTGTTTCAACGCTACCAAAGCAGCGATTTTGGCTTCTTGCGCCATTTGGTTTTTCAATACTTCAGCATTATAATAGTTCTTTACGAAATGGGTATCAAATTTCCCAGAACGAAATGCCTCGTGTTCAAAAACAAATTTTCCAAAAGGCAACGTAGTTTCTACGCCTTCAACCTGATAGTCTTCAATGGCTTTTATCATAATTTGAATCGCTTCTTCACGAGTTTCTCCATAAGTGATTAATTTGGCCAACATCGGATCGTAATAAATTGGAATGTCCATCCCTTGCTCAAAACCATTATCCACACGAATTCCTTCGCCAACAGGCAATTGATACACATCCAAATGACCCACGCTTGGCAGAAAATCATTCATCGGGTCTTCGGCATACACACGTAATTCCATTGCATGCCCTTTTATTTTTAAATCTTCTTGTTTTATGGTTAATGCTTCACCTCGAGCTACTCTGATTTGTAGTTCGACCAAATCGGTTCCTGTTATCCATTCTGTAACGGGATGTTCCACTTGCAAACGTGTATTCATCTCTAAGAAGTAAAAATTATTATTTTCGTCCAATAAAAACTCGACGGTTCCTGCTCCTAGATAATCACAAGATTTTGCCACTAAGACAGCAGCTTCTCCCATTTTCTTTCGCAATTCTGGTGTTAAAACCGAAGAAGGCGCTTCTTCAATTACTTTTTGATGGCGGCGCTGAATGCTACATTCTCTTTCGAATAAATACAAAATAGTGCCATGACTGTCCGCCATAACTTGAATTTCAATATGTCTTGGTGAACCCACATATTTCTCAATAAAAACAGACCCATCGCCAAAAGCAGCAATCGCTTCACTGATAGCACGATCCATTTGAGATTCAAAATCAGCTTCACTTTCTACTACTCGCATTCCTTTTCCACCACCACCAGCAGAGGCTTTAATTAGAACTGGAAAACCTATTTCCTTAGCAACAACTTTTGCTTTTTCGACATCAGTAATTGCCTGATCATATCCGGGAACCATCGGAATGTTGTATAACTTCACAGCTTCTTTAGCCACTAATTTACTTCCCATGATTTTTATCGCTTTCGATTTTGGACCAATAAAAACGATATTATTTTTTTCGGCTTCTTCAGCAAAATCAGCATTTTCGCTCAAAAATCCATAACCAGGATGAATCGCATCCACGTTTAATGATTTTGCAACCTCTATGATTTTACTTCCTAACAAATACGATTGACTCGAAGGAGCTTCTCCAATCCAAACGGCTTCATCTGCAAATTTTACGTGCGGTGCATTTCTGTCGGCAGTTGAATAAACTGCTACAGTTTTTATGCCCATTTTTTGTGCGGTTTTCATCACCCTGATAGCGATTTCCCCTCTATTGGCAACTAATATTTTTTTCATACTTTTACTCGAATTCAATTAACAACTGTCCTTTATCTACTGCATCTCCCATAGCAACCGAAATCGATTTGATAATTCCATCGCGCGGAGAAAGAAAACTGTTTTCCATTTTCATAGCACCCAGAATAATTAAATTGTCGTTTTCTTTTACCTCTTGTCCCACCATCACACTGATTTCCAGAATCAATCCAGGCATAGGTGCTTTGATAAAATTGACTTGTTTGGTAAGTCCTGTTTCGAATCCCATTTCCTTAATCAAAATATCCAAAGAATTTGAAATCGCAACAGTGTAGGTGTTGTTGTTTACCTTAACGGTGTAGTTTTTTTGAAGAAAATCAGAAGTGATGATTTCCGCTTGATAAGGTGTGTTTTCGTGTAAAACATGAAACTTATTCGTCTCCACACTTACTGCATCCAGTTGTGCAACACTTTCTTTTTCCAAATCAAAATGAAAAGTGTCGTTTACATTAACTTTATAACCAATACTCATTTGTTTCTATTTTAGAATCGTAAAAATAAGTAAAAGAAAACGTTTTCGTAAACCTAAAATTAAATTTTATGCTTTTACAGTATAGCTAAGCAATGAAATTTACAACACTAATAATCCAAATTCTCGTAGCGTTTTAATTGGTTTGGAGAACCAGAAAAGCTCAAAATCGTCCAAATGAGATTCGAAATCAGCTTTGATTTCTTGAAAAGTATAAATTTTAGTATTAGAAACGGAGATTTTTAAAAGTATTTCTACCAACCATTCTCCCTCCTCTTTACTAGTTTGAATGCTAAAACTTTCTTTTTTATCATGAAAAGTTAGTGTCATCAATTCCCAAGAATTCCCTTTTTTAGATTTGGTAAAAATTTCTATCGAAGGCTTTCCGCCCAACCAAACAATTTTAGCCGTAGGTTTGATATTGAAATCCTCTTCGTCTTGTAAGGCATCAAATATAAAATCAGGTGAAATTTTAGTCTTTGGAATTTTAAATTCAAACCAATCCTGCAATTCGTAATCAAAACAGATACCGTGCATGAAGTTGAACAAGGATTTCTTCAGTCCAAAACTGAATTTATCGTGATCGATTCCTGTTGCATCGGTATAATTAATATCGTTATTGGCAAAAGTTCCAATGATTTCAGTTTCCTTTACCACACCAAATTTCTCCGGATACAAGCCCACGGGACTGTGCGCCGTCATAGCAAATTGATGCCAAAAACCAGACTGCAAAATGCCAACTTCAAATAATTGACGTACCATTTCAAGACTATCTACGGTTTCTTGAACAGTTTGTGTAGGATAACCGTACATCAAATAGGCATGAACCATAACGCCCGCTTTAGTGAAATTTCGGGTTACTTTTGCCACTTGTTCCACCGTTACACCTTTATCAATAAGCTTTAATAATCGATCTGACGCTACTTCAAGACCACCAGAAACGGCAATACATCCGGAAGCTTTTAGGAGTAGACACAAATCCTTGGTAAAACTTTTTTCGAATCGAATGTTGGTCCACCAAGTCACCGCCAATTTTCTGCGAAGGATTTCTAAAGCCAAAGCCCTCATTAAAGCTGGCGGAGCAGCCTCGTCTACAAAGTGAAATCCGTTTTCACCCGTTTGAGCAATCATTTCCTCCATTCGGTCGCACAATAAATTGGCAGCTACAGGTTCGTAGACTTTGATATAGTCCAAAGAAATATCACAAAACGTACATTTCCCCCAGTAACAACCGTGCGCCATAGTGAGTTTATTCCAACGACCATCGCTCCACATACGGTGCATGGGATTCACAATTTCGATAACTGAAATGTATTTATCCAATAACAAATCCGAGTAATCGGGAGTACCCACTTGCGATTGTTTGTAATCGTTTTTTAGGGAATTATTTTTGTAAACGACTTTTCCATCTTCTAATAGAAAAGTTCTTTTATATTGCTTCTCGACTGCGCTCGAAGTGATAGCATTTATAAGTTCTTCGATTGGAATTTCACCATCATCCAACGTAATATAATCGAAAAACTCAAACACACGAGCATCCGAAAGCGAACGCAATTCGGTATTTGGGAAACCTCCTCCCATTGAAATATTTATATTTGGATAATGCTTTTTCACCCATTGCGCGGAACGAAAAGCCGAATATAAATTTCCTGGAAACGGAACCGAAATCAATAATAGTGTAGGTTGAATGTCTTCTATTTTTTCTTTTAGAATCGAAAGTAGAATGGTATCAATGTACGTTGCTTCTTGTTGGAGAGCTTCATATAATTCGTCAAAAGAATTGGCAGATCTTCCCAAACGTTCGGCATAGCGACTGAAACCAAAATTAGCATCAACACATTCCACAATAAAATCAGAAATATCTTCGAGATACAAAGTCGCCAAATGTTTGGCTTTATCTTGTGTTCCCATCGTCCCAAAAGCCCAATCGAGCTCTTCCAATTGTGCAAATCGAGAAGCCTCTGGCAGGAAATCCTCCTGACAAATTTGAAGAGCTAAGGTTGCGTTTTTCCCTTGTAGAAAAGCAATTACGGGATTGATTGTTTTTAAGTACTCGTCTTGCAAAGCATAAATACGTTTCGAATTATCCGAAATTCCTCCAAGGGCAAATTTTAAACTTGCGACTCTAAACAAATTTTCAAGTCCTCCTTTCGAAAACAATTCTAAAATCACTTCAATACCCAAATCCGCTTGTACCGATTCAATGTTTTTGGTATTCAGAAACCCCTTGATATAAGCGGTTGCCGGATACGGTGTATTCAGTTGGGTGAAAGGGGGCGTGATTGCGAATAATTTGGTTCTCAAGAGGAAAAATTTTGTGCAAAAATAAGGGATAATTATGTTGTTTCTAGGAAAAGATTAATGAGTTGCCATTTCTATTTTTAATATTCAATCTTTGCATGGATTGTGTAGATATTTAATTAGATTTGTCATGCTATAAATCTTACTTATGAAGCGAATTTTACTTTTTTTATTCTTACAAATATATGCAACTTCTTTGTCTCAAAATAAAAATCAATCGATTGGTTTTAAAGAAAATAAAGGCCAGATTATAGACCAAAAAGGAAAGGCGAATCCTGCTGTAAAGTATCTTTTAAATTCAAATGGACTAAATGTACAGTTAAAGAAAAATGGATTTTCTTATGATATTTATGAGACCAAAAAACATCCTATAAAATATTCGACAGAAGAAAAAAAAAGCTTTTCTGCATTAGATGACAAAAAAGAAAATACGCCAGATTACATTTTAGAATATGTATTTCACAGAATAGATATCGATTTTGTTAATTCCAATCCAAACGTAGAATTTATTACAGCAGAAGTTTCTAAAGATTACGATAATTATTACAACTTCCCGAATAAAAACGAAGGTGTCCTTAATGTATATCAATATCAACAAATTACGTATAAAAATATTTACCCAAATATTGATGTAATTTTTTCAATTCCAGTAGACACTTTGAAAACAGTGGAATATAATTTTGTTGTGCACCCGAAAGGTAAAATTTCGGATATTCAAATGAAATTTAATGGCGCTAAAACGGAACTAGTTGATAACAAAATCCAAATGAATGTTCGTTTTGGTAAAATGGAAGAAACGCTGCCCGCTAGCTGGACAGAAGACGAGAAAGAGAAAAAGGAAATTACTGTTGGTTACAAAAAAATAAAAAATAATGTTTATGGATTTGAAACCAAATATGCTATTTCTAATAAAACCTTAATAATTGACCCTGTTCCAGTGCGGTTGTGGGGAACTTATTATGCCGGCGCAACTCCTTTCACTTCGCAGATTATTAGGACGGACAACCTAGACAATGTTCTAATAGCAGGAGAAACATCAAGCATTTTAAACACAGCAACATCTGGAGCTTTTCAAACTTCAATAACTTCATCAGGAGATACATCATTTTTGGGTAAGCTAGGAACAAATGGCAAAAGAATTTGGGGAACTTACATTAATTCTGCAAAAGTAATGGATCTTGTATCTAATGATAATAATGATATCTACATTGCAGGTCATGTTTTCTATAATTATGGTAATAACCTTACAACAATAAACGCACATAAAAAAACCAATCCTGATTTTTCAAGAGATGGCTTAATTCTAAAATTTAATGCTGACGGTCAACAAGTTTGGGGCACTTTATTTGGAGGAACTGGTATTGAAATGATTTCAGCAATAACTATTGATCACCAAAATAATATAATTATTGCAGGGGAGACTAATAGTGAGAATCAAATTGCAACAGCAGATGCTTATCAAACTATCAATAACGACCCATTTCGTGGCTGCGGATTCTATGCTAAATTCTCTCCTTTAGGCGAGAGATTATATGCAAGTTATTTTCAAGGCAAAATAAATCATTTAGCAATTGATAGGGATAACCATTTAATTTTTGCAGGACAATATGGGACTATCGATTCTACGCATCCTGATATCTCTACTTCCGGTGCGCATCAAAGGCAGGTTTACTTCATTGATGGTTTTATCGCCAAATTCAATGTGCTTGGACAAAAATTATGGTGCACCTATTACGGAGGTGATGCCTCTTTTTTCATAACAGTTAGCGATTATTTTGATCGTATTACAGGGTTAGGTACAGATGATTTAAAAAATATTTACATCTCTGGAATAACAAATAGTACTAACAATATTGCAACAACAGGTGCTCATAAGGAATTTCAGCCAATTGGTGGCATTGATACTTTTATTACCAAATTTAACACCGATGGAATTCGACAGTGGGGGACTTACTTCGGCTCAAACGAATTTGAAGGAATTGATAAGTGCGAAGGTAGTTTTACCTCTGAGAAGGGCGATATTTATATAACAGGTGATACTAGGAGCCAAGGTCAAATTGCTACCTCTGAAAGTTATCAACCTTTAAAGAATGGTTCTGATGAAGGTTTCATATCAAAATTTGACACTTCTGGTAAGCAAGTTTGGGGCACCTTTTATGGCGGAAGTAATCAAGACTACATCAAAGATATATATGTTAGCAATTCCCTTATTTACGTAATAGGCACTTCAGGAAGCACAAATTTGGGTACTACAGAAACGGAATTCCCATACCTTAATGATGCTGGAACCACATTTATTGCCAAATTTCAAGATTGTTTATCTAATCCTATTGCATCAAGTAATTCGCCAATTTGTATTGGAAATACCATAGAACTAACAGCTTCCGGCGGAACAGATTATGCTTGGACGGGACCAAACGGATTCACTTCTACTATACAAAATCCAACTATTCTTAACGCAACAACTTTAAATAGCGGCGAATACCGTTGTTTAATTTCGGGAACTGGCGGTTGTGACGACACAAAAACAGTTGATATAATTGTTGGTGATATTGAATCGCCAATTCCTAATCTTACTGTACTTCCTACAGTTAACGGTGATTGTAATACTGTAATTACTACAAAACCAACTGCGACGGACAGTTGTGCAGGTACGATTACAGCAACAACTACAAGTCCTCTTTCGTATAGCATACCAGGAACATATACAGTTATTTGGAATTATAATGATGGAAATGGAAACACATCAATACAAAACCAAACCATATCAATTAATAATCAGCCTTTACCAACTACAACTTCTCCCCAAACCTTTTGCATCCAACAAAACGCCACTATAAACGAAATAATCATCACAGGTCAAAACATAAAATGGCATGATACTCAATTAAATGGAAATCAATTATCAAACACAATTCCATTGCAAAACGGAATCACTTATTACGCATCGCAAACCATTAATGGCTGCGAAAGTGAAAGAGTTGCTGTTCTAATAAATATCCAAAATACTCCTGCTCCAACAGGAACTGCAAATCAATCTTTCTGTTCCAGTCAAAATCCAACTTTAGATACTATCGAAATTTCGGGTAATAAAATAAAATGGTACAATTCAGCCGGACTTCTTTTCTATAATTCAACTTCCTTGCAAGACGGTGTGACCTATTATGCTTCCCAAGCAGAAAATAGCTGCGAAAGCCCAAATAAACTAGCTGTTACTATTTCGCTGATAAGCACTTTGCCCGCAAATAATTATGAAGAATTATTTTGTGATGATTTGAATGATGGTTCCGAGAAAGTAAATTTATCAACTTACAATACCAAATTGATATCTAATACTTCAGGGTATTCCTTTTCTTATTATTCGACTTTTTCAGGTGCGGAAAATCAATTGACAGGTAATCAAATCAATAATTTTTTAGATTACAAATTATCTTTAGGCGACAACAAAATCTTCGTTCGCATCAATTCAAGTACACTTTGTTATGCCATAGTTGAATTGAAATTAACTGTTTTGCCTAAGCCAATTATCACTATTGCTGATATTGTTCCCATTTGTGAAAACAGCGCTATAACTATTAATGCAGGAAATAACTACGATACATACTTATGGTCTACTGGTGAAACATCGGCTTCAATTGTAATTGATAATCCCGGAAATTATTCAGTTATGGTAACTAAAAACTATACTACCATTAGTTGTTCTACTACTAAAAACTTTGAAGTAAAGAAATCAGAAATTGCAACCATCACCTCTATAGACATTAAAGATTGGACTGATAATGATAATGCAATTACTATTAATGTCAATGGTACAGGCGATTTTGAATATTCTATAGACGGTAACAATTATCAAAACAGCAACCAATTCGACAATTTAATCAGTGGATCTTACACCGTATTTGTTAAAGATAAAAATGGCTGTGGAACCGCAACTGATAGAGTCTTGTTAATAATGTATCCCAAATATTTTACCCCTAATGGTGATGGATACAATGATACTTGGGAAATTAAATTCTCAGATATTGAAGAGAAATTAATTGTGAAAATCTTTGATCGTTATGGCAAACTAATAACGATACTAAATCAAGATCAAACTTGGAACGGAACATTTAGTAATCAGCAACTTCCCGCTACTGATTATTGGTTTACAGTTACTCGAGCAGACGGAAAAGAATTCAAAGGGCATTTCAGCTTAAAACGATAAACTCAAAAAGGTCTTCTAAAAATTTTCAGAAGATCTTTTTTTTGAATTAAAACAGTTTTAAAACTTATGCTCCTCTTTACTAATTACCATCAAAGCAAACAACGAAATACAAGCCGCTATAGTTAGATAAAATCCAACATACGTCAAACCATAATTGCTAGCTAACCAAATTGCAATCATTGGTGCAAAAGCAGCCCCAAAAATTCCTGCCAAATTAAAAGCTAATGATGCACCAGAATACCGTACAACGGTGGGAAATAATTCCGATAAGAAAGTACCCAGGGGCCCATAGGTAAATCCCATCAAAGCCATTCCAGTACATAAAAATATATTGACCATGCTGTAACTGCCAGAATTTAGAAAATAAGAAAAGAAAAAACCAAAAAAACCGATTGCAATTGTAACATAAACCAACGTTTTTCGGCGCCCTATTTTGTCTGCAATCAAAGCAGAAATCGGAATACAAATGGCAAAAAAGAGTATAGCAAACAACTGCATTAACAAAAAGTCTCTTTTAGAATACCCTAAATCCGTAGTTGCCCAGCTTAATGTAAACACGGTCATGAGATAAAAAACCAAAAAAGCGGTAACAGCAGTAAATGTTCCAAAAATTAATTGATTTTTATGGGATTTTAATAATGTAAAAAAAGGAATCTTAACTTCTTGCTGATCTTTTTTAGCATTTACAAAAGATGGTGTTTCAGAAATTGTGGTTCGAATATAATACCCAACTACCACTAAAAGTGAACTCGCAATAAAAGGTATTCTCCAACCGTAATTCATAAAATCTTCGTTACTCATGAGATCCGTTAAAACTAAAAAAGTTCCTCCTGAAAGCAACAAACCAATTGGAGCTCCTAATTGTGGAAACATGCCGTACCAAGCTCTTTTATTTGGAGGTGCATTCTCTATGGCCAATAAAACCGCTCCTCCCCATTCGCCGCCTAAACCAATACCTTGACCAAAACGACACAGCATTAACAACAAAGGAGCTGCAATACCGATACTTGCATAACTGGGTAAAAAACCAATGGTTACGGTCGAAATTCCCATAGTTAATAATGCAGCAACTAAAGTAAATTTTCGTCCTATTTTATCTCCATAGTGTCCAAAAAAGGCTGAGCCAAGCGGTCGCGATAAAAAGGCAATGGAGAAGGTGGCTAAGGATTGTAAAGTAGCCAATGCTTCATCTGAGCTAGGAAAAAACAACTGCGGAAATACCAAAACAGCAGCGTTGGCGTAAATATAAAAATCAAAAAATTCAATTGTTGTGCCTATTAAACTACCAAAAAGTACCTGTTTAACTGAATTTTTGTTATTGGAGCTAGAATAATCTTTCATAAAACTGTTACTATATTGTTATAAAAATGAAACTATTTTTCGAAAGTAACAAATAAATAATTCCAATTAATAATGGTATTTTAGCATCATATAAAACTTTACTATGCCAACCGACTGTATC
>JAYTBZ010000191.1:0-8314 GCA_043736705.1 Flavobacterium sp.
GATAACCAATTAAAGCAATTTTAATTTTTTTGTTGGGCAATATCATTATCGATTTCTTATTTTCGTATCAAATATAACTCTTTTAAAAAAATATGCAAGACAATCCATTGGTTACCATCATTTGCTTGTGTTATAATCAGCAGGACTACGTTTTGGAGAGTTTATTTTCAGTAATTAATCAAGATTATGCATTTATAGAACTTATTATCGTTGATGATTTCAGCACCGATAATTCAAAAGAAGTAATTGAAAAATGGTGTCTTGATCACCCAAAAACGAAATTTATTTCTAACGAAACAAATCTGGGCAGCACCAAATCTTTCAATAAAGCTTTAGCGAAAGCAAACGGCGCATTTGTTATTGACTTAGCTGCTGATGATATTTTACTCCCGCATTGTGTTCGCACACAAATAAAAGCGTTCAAAAATACACCTAATAAAAATCTTGGGATTGTTTATGGAAATGCCGAATTAATTACTGAAAATGGCATCTTTCAATCTTTCTATTTCCCTGTAAACCATCTTAAAAAAGTTATAACTCCACGAATTACTGGTGACATTTATGAATCGGTTCTAACTGGTGGTGACTGCATGTGTTCCGTTTCCTCGATGGTAAAAAAATCAGTATTTGATGCTTTACATGGCTATGACGAGTCATTGGCGTACGAAGATTTGGACTTTTGGATCCGCGCTTCTAGGAAGTATGATTTTGATTTTATTGATGAAATTTTAATCCGAAAAAGAACTGTTGACAATTCATTAGGAACTCATTTTTTTATTAAAAATGATGCTAAAGCCAGAAAGATAAACCTCTCGACATATTTAATTTTAAAAAAGGCAATTGCATTAAATAAATCTAAGAAAGAACACAAAGCCGTTTTAAAGCGTCTGCATTTTGAATTGATTTTGGCCTATAAAACCAACAATTACGTACTGTTAGCCAAATATTTGATGCTTGAATTAAAACTGAGATGGCATATATTAACTACCTAATTATACGATCAGATAATCATTTAAGTCATTTTTTTCACCTTCCCAATCTCTGGAAATAGCATCTTTTAAAAATTTTGCAGGAATGCCTCCAATTAAAATATTAGAACCAAAAGAAGTACAATCAGAATTACATAAACTATTTGATGCAATCGTACAATAGTCAGGTGTTTTAGTTCCTTGTAGAACGGTCACTCTGCTTGATGCGTAGTTGTAATTCCCAATTAAGATGGGTGCTGTCATTTTAAATTTTTCACCGGTTTGAGTATTCATCATCTGATGGAAATTTGTATCCATAATTTGAGCTTCCGAACCAAAACGGGCATAATTTCCCAATACAATTTGTTCGATACAAATCAATTTTGTATTTGAAGCCAATGAGGCCATGTGACCAAATTCACAATATCCATTAGCCCCGATATACATAAAATAATCTTTTCCAAATTGTACATGTCCTTTAAATACAAGTGTTCCCAAAATGTTAATTTCGGCAATACCCTTTTGGATTGTATTCATTTCATACGGCTGTCCAAAACCAATCATTCCTTTTTTTATCTCTCCAATGATTTGAATTTTTCCCTTTATTGAGGTAAATTTCACACTTCCGTAAAAAAAAACAGGCAATTGTTTAGCAATATCAAAAGGAAATTTTTTGAAATTAAAGTAAAGTGTTTTGGTCCAATTGACCGCGTAATAAAATTGCACCTTTTGATAAATTGACCTTGCTTTTCTATAATTATAGTGTAAAATTTCAATCATTTTTTTTATTGATTATAGCATTGAAGAATTCTTTTAGTGCCATCTTTTTATTCATTTGAAATAAAACAAATAAAATGGAAAAGGCTACCATTATTGTCATTAAAGAATATTTTAATATGGGATTCGGAATGTATCGAAAGAAAAAAGTTATCAAACACATCCCGATACACATTAAAAATGTTGGGTAGAAATCACTATCAAAATAGAAACCATATCTTTTTTTTGTAATTATTTTTAAACAAAAAAAATGAATAGAATAATAGACTAAAAAACTAAAACCCAGCCCTTCCAATCCATAAAAATGAAAGCCTAGAACATTTAAAAATAGTGATACCGCATTGAAACCGATAGCCGTTTTCAGAAACATTTTTGAATCTCCCTTGGCAATCAAAATATATCCCATGGACCACGAGACTGCTCGGAACAGCATTGCCAAAATCCCAAAGCATACCATTGGAATGATTACAACAAATTCTGTTGTAAATACCACTTTAACGATAAATGGAATCAAAGTTAAAAACAAAATTATTATTGGAGTAATGAGTAATATCGAAAAAAAAGATTGTTGTATAACACTCGTTCTTACTATCTCGTTATGCTCAGAAATTGAAGCTAATCTCGGAAAATAATCCGTGCTCATTACCGTAAAAATAATTCCAACATACGAGTTTAACAATGTAAAACCAGCATTGTAGAATCCTACTTGTGCTAAACCACTTTGATTCCCTATGTAAATTTGAATTAAATAGGTAGTCAATAAAGTCAACAAACCGCTTATGGTTAGCATGATTCCCAGCTTGACGATACGCTTACTTTCTATCACTAATTCAGATTTCGTTGCGCTCTTTCTCACGAAACGTACTTTTTTCGAATAGTATAATGACACCAATAAAGATGATAGAGAAATTACAATTATCGTAGGCACAATCGCGTCAATTTTGTAAAAATAATACAACGGGACAGATACAAGTAAGCCCAATATATTTCCGTATAAATTCGCTTTTGCTAAAAATCTCATTTTTCGTAAACCTTGCAGAATAGCTAATTCTCCAACCGTTAATTGTTTAAAAAGCAACACCATCGAAAGCAACATAAAAGAATACTTTTGTTCTGTATTTCCAAAAGTAATTATACTCAACCAATTTGAAAAAAGCAACATCACTACCGATCCAAAAATTCCCGTGACCAAAGCTAATTTTTTAACTATCGAAATGGTAACTGAAACCGTATTCAAATCCTCATTCTTGTAATCAGCTGAAATATGTTTGACCGCACTAGATTCTATTCCTAATCCCGATAAACCACTAATAATGCCAATAGCAGAATTCAACAAAGCAATAATCCCCATTCCTGTTGGACCTATAAATACCGCTATTAATTTAGTTCGGACCACAGCAATACCAATCGTGAGCAATTGAACACCACCAAAAAGCGAAGTAGTTTTTAAAATTTGATGATATGAATGTTTAGTTTCAGACATGGTTCAATATCGATTTAAAACAGCAACAATAAAAGTTACTTCATCCATTGTTAAAACAGGACTTATTGGTAAACTCAATACTTCGTCATGAATTTTTTGGGTAATTGGAAAAGACAAATGGTTCAAAAATGATAAAGCCTTTTGATTGTGAGGCGGAATTGGATAATGGATAACCGTTTGTACGCCGTTTTGATGCAAATAATTTTGTAAATCTATTCTGTTTTGAGTTCGAATAACAAACAAGTGAAAAACATGATTGGAATGCTTCTTTTCATTAATTGATACCGTTGGCAAGATAATTTTTTCATTTTTAATTTCACTCAAATACCGTTTGGCAATTGCTTTTCGATATTCATTATCGGAATCTAAAAAAGGTAATTTCACATTGAGAAAAGCCGCTTGTAGCTCATCTAATCGTGAATTGACCCCAATGTGATCGTTGTAATATTTGGTCTCGGAACCGTAATTTCGGAGTGATTGAATGGTTTTGGCTAACTCCAAATCATTTGTGGTAACTGCACCACCGTCTCCCAAACAACCTAAATTCTTACTTGGATAAAAACTATAGGCTTGAGTTTTTGGAATTGTGTTGTTCGAGTCTAAAACTGCTCCATGAGCCTGAGCCGCATCTTCAATTACCAATAAATTATTTGCAATAGCAATTTCGTGTATAGCATCCATTTCAGCCAATTGTCCGTACAAATGAACCGCGAGAATCGCTTTGGTTTTTGACGTGATTTTTTCTGGAATTAAAACGGGATTGATGTTGTAGGTTTCTAATTTTGGCTCGACCAAAACGGGTACTAAATCTGCTTGTAAAATAGCAAGAATACTTGCAATATAGGTATTAGCAGGAACAATAACTTCATCACCTTTTTGAAGTTTTCCTAGTTGAATGTATCCTTTAAAAATCAAAACCAACGCATCCAAACCATTTCCCGTTCCTATGCAGAATTGCTTGCCGCAATACTTAGCGAAGCTCGTTTCGAATTCCTTTACTTCATTCCCTAAAATGTACCAACCATTGGCTAAAACCACTTTCAATTTTTCTTGAAAAGCAATTTCATACGGCTCGTTTATTTTTTTTAAATCCAGAAATGGTATCATAAAAGATTCATTTTATAAAAATCCTGACTGTAAACAGAGCAGCCTAATTCTTCTTTTTGTTTCAAAAGTCCAGCGTGGTATCCTGGTTCATTATCCTCATTGACAATTCCCATATCAAAAAAAAGTTTGCCCTCTTGCTGGTACTTTTTTATTAAATTGATGAATAGAAAATCTAAGGCACGTAACTCTTCGCCTTTTTTGGTGGTAGCTCCATATTGAGATTTTACAACGGTTTCTGTTTCAAAAATGGTAATTCCTGCAATGATAACACCGTCGTGATACGCTGAAAATTGTTTAATATTATTAGGAAAATTTGCTTTCAATTTTGATATTTCTAACAACGAGTGAACAGGTTTAGCATTGTATTTTTCTAATAGTTTTGGCTCTAAAACCAATTCCCAAAAGGACTCCAATTGCAGTTCTTCGACCCATTCAATATCGAGTTCTTCAATTTTTTTAAAATGCTTTAATTTACTTTTCGAAATGGTTAATGGCATTGTTAAATTGATAGCCAAATTCATTTCTTTGCGATCCAAAAAAGCTCCTTTCTTAATTAACAAAAAATCAATTTCGGCATTGCCTTTTGATACGTAAAATGAAGGAATGGGTTTGTAATAAAAAAATTGCAACCCACTTTCTTTAAAAAAATAAAAAATAGCTTCCAAAATAGTAGCAACGTTTAGTCCTTTTAGTTTGTCCGTATAAATTAATCCGCCATACGTTAATCCTTGGTGTGAGTAAACACTTGTTCCAGCCCTATTTGCTGGTAAAACCGCAACTAATTTCTCGTTCTCAAAAACCATCAGTGAGAAATCTTCGAATCGATCTTTGTGATATTCCATAAAATCCCGATGAAACAAAAAAGTAGCATTTTTGGCTTGACCAATAAAGGCATTCCAATTAGTATAATCGTTTTCTTGGTAATGTTTGACCGTATATTTTTTCACCATTAAATTTTTGACTGTGTGAAAGTACTCAATTATTATTTATGTTCTAGAGTAGGCAAATACCATTTAAATTTGACAGCCATCAAGCGAATAGAAATAATAAACAAAGAGGTTGTCAGGTATAAAACGTCCTTATCTAAATCAAATTCTCTCAGAATAAAGAAAACAATTCCACCCATGATACAAATTGTTGCATAAATTTCTCTTCTAAAAATAACAGGAATTTCTGTGCACAAAATATCTCGAATAACACCACCAAAACAAGCGGTCATTGTTCCTAATGCCACACAAATAGCTGGATGAAGATTAATATTTATACCTTTTTCGAGTCCAATTAAAGTAAAAACACCCAACCCAATGGTATCAAATAAAAACAAAGAAGTGCGCAACGTATCGAATTTTTTTCTAAAAATAATGGCTAATACAAATCCGATGATAATTACATAAACGTAAACTAAATCCAGCATCCATCCCACTGGCGTTCTACCTATCATAATATCGCGAAGTGTACCACCTCCTACCGCGGTCACGAAAGCGATTATAAACACTCCAAAAGGATCCATTTTTTTATTCATTGCCGTCAAAGCGCCAGACATAGCAAAAGCCATCGTGCCGATAATGTCTAAAAATTGGAACATTTATTTTGGATTAAAATGGATAAAACGCCTGTTGTTTGCCACTATTATAGAAAACAAAATTAAAGAAAATACTGGTGTAACCACTTCTATTTTCTACAATTAATCTCCTTGAGATTTACCGTGTAAATATTCGAATTCAAATAGAGTAAACTGAAATATCTCTGTGTATCTTTGTTTTCTATAATTTAAATTGTTATCCCTCTTGAAACAAATCACTTCGATACAAAATCCCTACATCAAATCATTAGTGCAATTGCAGGAAAAAGCAAAAGTACGCAAACAAACTGGAACCTTTTTAATGGAAGGAAAGCGCGAAATTTCAATTGCTATTAAAGGTGGTTATGAAATAGAAACGCTATTATTTTTACCTGAAATTTGCTCTGAAGCCGAAGCCAGACAATTATCTAGCTCCGCTGATTTAATTGAAATTAATAAAGAAGTCTATCAAAAACTAGCCTACAGGGACACTACCGAAGGTGTTTTGGCTGTGGCCAAAACCAAATCAATGCAATTATCTGATTTGAAATTATCCCAAAATCCGTTGATTCTCATTGCTGAAGCACCCGAAAAACCTGGGAATATTGGCGCATTATTGCGAACGGCCGACGCCGCTAATCTTGATGCAGTACTTATTGCAAATCCTAAAAGTGATTTGTACAACCCAAATATTGTGCGTTCCAGCGTGGGTTGCTTGTTTACGAACCAAATTGCAACTGGAACAACCTCTGAAATCATTGCTTTTTTGAAAGAAAGAAAAATCAATTTTTATTGCGCTACTTTACAAAACTCGACTTCGTACCACACGCAAGATTACACTACTCCAACGGCATTAGTTGTAGGAACAGAAGCCACTGGATTGACCGAAGAATGGCGTACCGCAGCCACTCAAAATATCATTATCCCGATGCAAGGCGAGATTGATTCTATGAATGTTTCGGTCGCAGCAGCCATCTTAATTTTTGAAGCTAAAAGACAAAGAGGGTTTTAGATTTTAGATTGCATATTAACGATTGGAGATTGTAAAAAAGAGAATACCTAAAATAAAAAAACAAACTACTTTATATCCCACAAATGAATTTAGAAGAAAGAATTTTACAAGCTGAAACCAGAATTTTTAAAACCGTTTTTCCAAGCACGACAAACCACTACGATACTTTATTTGGGGGAACAGCCATGTTAATGATGGATGAAGTAGCGTTTATAGCAGCCACAAGATTTACTAGAAAAAGATGTGTAACGGTTTCGTCTGACAGAATTGATTTTAAAAAACCAATTCCAGCTGGAACAATTGTAGAACTAATAGGAAAAGTATCTAAAATTGGAAACACTAGTTTAGATGTGAAAGTAGAAATTTATATCGAGCAAATGTATAGCAATCATAGAGAAAAGGCCATATCTGGGAACTTTACTTTTGTTGCATTGGATGAAAATAAAAAACCAATTCGCATTCTAGACAATAATGAAACTGCTTAGAACCCGTATTATTTTCGAATCCTAAAATCTTCTTGTTTATTTGATTACTTATTGTTATTTTTAGAAAATGAACTATGCCGTTATGACAGAAATAGATTTAGAAAAAGAAAACAAAGCAATTGCTCAAGAATACAAAGAACTGCTACGTATTAGTTACCAGACCTTGACCACTGAGGACAAGAAACTGATTCGGAAAGCATTTGATGTATCTGTAGAAGCACACAAAGACCAACGAAGAAAATCAGGAGAAGCATATATCTTTCATCCCATTGCTGTGGCAAAAATCGTTGCTTCAGAAATTGGTTTGGGTGCAACCTCTATTGCAGCTGCACTACTTCATGATGTGGTTGAAGATACCCCAACAACTATTCAAGATATTGAACGTTTGTTTAATCCAAAGGTTGCTCAGCTCGTAGAAGGATTGACCAAAATATCGATGGTTCAAAAGGATTTAAACGCATCGTTACAAGCCGAAAATTTCAGAAAAATGATTCTGACTTTGAATGATGATGTTCGTGTAATTCTGATTAAACTAGCCGATCGCTTGCATAATATGCAAACCATGGAGTCTATGCAAGAAGACAAGCAAACTAAAATTGCTTCGGAAACCTTATATATATATGCCCCTTTAGCACACCGATTGGGTTTGTATAACATAAAAACCAAACTGGAAGATTTAGGTTTAAAATACACAGAAACAGCAGTTTATAATGATATTGTAAGTAAAATAAAAGAAACAAAAGAAGAGCAGGATGCTTATATCGAAGCCATTTCTACTGTTCTAAAAACTTCATTAGACCTTGAAGGAGTAGCATACATTATAAAAGGCCGTCCAAAATCTATTTATTCTATTCGCAGAAAAATGCAGGCGCAAAATGTAAGCTTTGATGAAGTCTATGATAAATTTGCTTTGCGAATTGT
>JAYTBZ010000192.1:0-3774 GCA_043736705.1 Flavobacterium sp.
ACGCGAATTTGGTGACTTGGAAATGGTAAAAAAACTGAGTCCAGATAGTTCTGTTTTTAAATCGGCCTTGAAATTAGGGGTATTACTTTTAGCCTTAACCGGATTAATTCTTGGATTGGTAAATCCAAAGATTGGCACCAAAATGGAAACCGTAAAAAGGGAAGGAATCGATATTGTTTTTGCAATTGACGTATCCAAAAGTATGCTTGCCGAAGATGTAGCGCCAAATCGGTTAGATAAAAGCAAGCAAATTGTTTCGCAAATTATCAATCAATTGGGAAGTGATAGAATAGGAATTGTTGCGTATGCCGGAAGCGCTTTCCCAGTATTGCCTATCACTACGGATTATAGTGTTGCAAAAATGTTTTTGCAAAGCATGAATACAGATATGGTTTCCTCTGTAGGAACGTCATTTAATGAGGCAATCAGATTATCATCGACGTATTATGATGATAAAAAAACGAGTAAGCTGTTGATTATGATTTCTGATGGTGAGGACCATACCGAAGGTGCAGAAGCAGCAGCAGAAGAGGCAAATAAACTAGGAATTAAAATTATTACAATTGGTGTTGGAACTGAAAAAGGAGGTACGATTCCATTGAAAAAAAATGGAATTGTTGAAGGTTTCAAAAGAGATAATAACAATGAAGTAGTTATAACGAAATTAGTTCCAGAAAGCCTTACGGCGATTGCAAAAGCTACTAAAGGCGGTTATGTAAACGGAAATAATACTAAAGAAGTATTAGAATATATCAAGAATGCACTGAATAACATTCAAAAAACCGAATTTGAAGCAACAGAAATGGCCGATTTTCAATCGCAATTTCAGTGGTTTTTAGGCTTTGCTTTTGTTTTCTTATTTCTGGATATTTTCCTTTTGGAAAGAAAAACAAGCTGGGTTAATAAATTGAACTTATTCAACGAGAAAAAATAAAGTAGATAACGTAAAGTCTTGAGTGGTGTCCCGTTTTTGGAACAAAAAACCATTCGATTTCTCAAACGTTTACATTTAAAAACACAATGAAAAACATAATTTTATATCTGTTATTGCTTTTTTCCTTTGTTGTAAACGCGCAACAGAAAGATAGAATATTGCCTAAAGCAAACAAGGAATATGCTGAAAATAAATTTGTAGAGGCGGAGGCTAATTACAGAATTTCGGATTCTAGATTTCCAAATAAAGCAACTGCGCCTTTCAATTTAGGAAATACTATTTATAAGCAGAAACAATCATCAGAAGCGAAATTTGCGTATGCCAAAGCTTTGAAAAATTCTAAAACAAGAACACAAAAACACAGCGCTTTGCATAATCTTGGTAATGTGTTCATGAATGAAAAGGATTATACGCAAGCGGTTGAGGCGTATAAAAATGCTTTGAGAAATAACCCAACAGATGATGAAACGCGTTATAATTATGCGTTGGCAAAAAAAAT
This sequence comes from Flavobacterium sp., assembly GCA_043736705.1. Lineage (GTDB taxonomy): Bacteria > Bacteroidota > Bacteroidia > Flavobacteriales > Flavobacteriaceae > Flavobacterium. The sequence goes on from JAYTBZ010000192.1 coordinate 1,434, forward strand.
GCTAAAAGAAAATCCGCCAAAAGACGACAAGAAAAAAGACGACAAAAAGAGCGACAAGGATAAAAAAAAAGATAAAAAGGACGATAAGAAAGACGGAGAAAAAGAAAATAAGGATAAAGAGAACAAAGACGATAAGGGCGATAAAGACAAGCAAAACAAAGATCCAAAACCCAATGAAAACGGGGAGCCAAAACCAGCTCCCGGCGGAATTTCTAAAGAACGTTTAGAAAACTTATTGAATGCCGTAAACAAAGAAGAAAAGAAGGTACAGGATAAGGTAAATGCCAAGAAAGTAAAAGGAAAACCAGTTAAAACCGAGAAAGATTGGTAATTCAATTAGACGATTTGAAAATGAAAAGATGTATTGCAGTATGCTTTGTTTTGATTTGCAATTTACTCAACGCTCAAGTTCAGTTTGAGGCGAGGGTGAGCAAAACTACGTTAGGTCTAAACGAGAGACTTCGGATTGATTTTATGATGAATGTAGATGGTGATAACTTTGTTCCGCCCTCATTTGCAGGTTTTCGTGTTATTGCTGGACCCAGTCAACAGATAAGTCAATCGTGGATTAATGGAAAGAGCTCTTTTGAAAAGGCCTATTCGTACTATCTTGTGCCCAATCAAAAAGGGACATTTGTACTGAAGGGTGCTGCTATTGAATTTAATGGAGCTACTTATAAAACTGCGCCAGTAAAAATAATAGTTACAGAGGCGACCGAGGAACCTAGAGATCCAAACAATTCTGAGATAAATGCTGATGAAAACTTATATTTAATTGCAGATGTTTCAAAAGGCAATCCTTACGTAAACGAACCAACTACGGTAGTGTATAAGTTGTATTTTGCAAACATTGGAATCTCTAATTTTAGAGAATTAGGGAAGCCAAAATACAATGATTTTTGGAGCCAAAACATAGAAATAAAACAACTTGTAGCAGAAGAAGGGATTTTTAAAGGACAGAATTACAGGTACATTGTATTAAAGAAAGTAGTGCTATATCCTCAAAAATCTGGAAGGTTAAAAATAGAACCGTTGTCCTTAGAAATTGATGTGCAGTTGCCCACAAACCGTAGGGATATGTTTGGTCGAATGGTGCTTACTGAAACAACAAAGAAAGTTTCGGCTGGAGCCAAAATCATCAATGTTAAACCTTTGCCAGAAGCCGGTAAACCAGAAGATTTTTCTGGAGCAGTTGGAGATTTTGTCTTTAAAGTTACACCATCAAAGACTAATTTGAAACATGGAGAAAGCCTAGATTTGGTTGTAAGTGTAACAGGAAAAGGAAATTTAAAATTATTCAGTTTGCCAAAACCCGTGGTACCAAATGCACTGGAAATGTACGATGCGGTTCATAGTGAAGATATTAGTACGCCACTTTCTGGGATGGCTGGAAAGTCTTCGGATAGTTATACCATAATCCCTCAATACAGAGGCAATTATCCCATAAAACCAATCAAATTCACTTATTTTGACTTGGGTACAAAAAGCTATAAAACACTAAGTTCACCAGAAATAATAATTAATGTTCTCGATGGTCCTTCGCCTACTGAAGCTGTTGTAGCTTCTTCTAATAAAAACAAAGGAGATCAAGCAGAACAATTCAAATCCATAAAACTAAAGAGTAAGCTTCTGTCTATGGATACAAAAGATTTCTTTGGGTCTAATTTATTCTTCGGTTTGTTCTTTTTTCCTTTTTTGATGTTGCCTTTGATTGTGTTATTCAAAAAGAAAAAAGAAGCTATTGATGGCGATGTGACTGGAAATAGAATTAGAATGAACAACAAGTTGGCTAAAAAATATTTATCAGAAGCCAAGAAACAAATTAATAATAAAGAACTGTTTTACATTGCACTAGAGAAAGCAATGCATAATTTCTTGAAAGCGAAGTTATATATTGAAACCGCGGACATGAGCAAGGATAATATTCAGGAATTATTGTTGTCAAGAAATGCTAATCCAGAAGCAGTCAATGATTTTATTGCGCTTACAGAGAACTGCGAAATAGCTCGATATGCACCAGCATCAAGTGGTACAATTCAACAAGATTTTGATAAAGCAGTTGCGATCATTTCAAATTTAGAAAAACAGATTTCTTAACCACAAAGTGCGCAAAGAAGGCACAGAGTACACTAGTTTTTTAAAATAAATGACTGAAAACGAAACATCAAAAATTGTATTCGAAAGTGCTTTGAAAGTGCACAAGGTTCTAGGTCCTGGATTATTGGAGAGTGCCTACGAAGAATGCTTATTTTATGAACTTAAAAAAAGTAATTTAAAAGTAGAAAAACAGAAAGCGCTTCCTTTGATTTATGAAGAGGTAAAACTAGATGTAGGTTACAGA
>JAYTBZ010000193.1:0-18877 GCA_043736705.1 Flavobacterium sp.
TAATTGCTCTAAAACCAAACCTCTTGATTTAAAATCGGCTTCAATTGTTTTAAATATACGCTGCTGAAATTCATTCCTTTTAGTAGAATACAAAGCTACTGCATCATAATAAACAGCATTGTCGCGAATACGAGTCCGGGTAACTGGACGTACAATTTTATCACTGTAGTTCACGCCAATTTCTTTTAGAATTTTTGGAGTGGCTTCTGGTGATACTCTAAACAAAACGGTCAAATCGATAACGACTTCAAGTCCATCATTTGATAACACACGAATGGCATCATCACCCGCTTGAGCGCCTTCATTATGAATCGCAGACATGGTGTAATTTTGGGTTTGAATATCAAATTCTGTCACATCCATAAGCGGATTTATCAAACTCAGTCCACTTTGCAAAATATCAGTTTGAACGCTACCATAAAGGGACTTTACTCCAACTTTTCCAGCGTCAATTTGTTTGAACATAGACGAGAAAACACCCAAAACAATCAGAAGTACTCCAATGATTTTAAGACTGCCAGAGAACTTGGAGAAAGAATTTAGGTTGTTTTTTAAGGTGAAACTTAAAATTAAAAATAGTATTCCAAAAATAATTAATAGTATCATTTTTTTATTGGTTTGATTAATATTCTTGTTATACGGAAATACGAATGAGAAGTTACAGCGTACGAAAAATTTTATTCTTTATGATTTTGTAAAACTAACTTTTTTGTGAGTCTCGCAAAGCGAATGTATAAAAAAATAGCTGCTGCTGTTAATCCTGCCAAGAGTCCGATCCAGATCCCAACAGCCTTGAGCTCCGTATACTTGCCCAAGTAATAGGAAATTGGAAAACCTATGACCCAATACGCTACAAAGGTAATGTACATTGGGATTTTTACATCTTGCAAACCGCGTAAAGCGCCTAAAACAACGACTTGAATACCATCAGAAATTTGGAATATGGCAGCAATCAATAATAATTTTGAAGTAATAGCAATGATTTCTGCATTGTCCAGCACCTGAGAAGCATCAGTCATATTCAAGAATAAATGGGGTAAAAAGTTATGGAAAACCACAAATACAATAGCGAACAAGGTTTCTAAAATAATCGCTAATAGAAAAATAGAACGCGCCACAACAATCAATTTTTTATAATCGTTCATACCTTTAGTGTGACTTACTCGAATCATTGCCGTAACACTCAATCCCATGGCAACCATAAAAGTAGAGGACGCCAGAATAAGTGCAATTTGATTGGCAGCTTGGCTATTTTTACCTAAAGAACCGGAAAGCCAAATCGCTGCGGTAAATAACGTTACTTCAAACAACATTTGCATTGCTGACGGCAAACCAAGATTGATGATTTTTTTCAAAATTGATTTTCGGATTTCTTTGAAACTAAAATTCTTAAAATATTTTTTTAAAGCCGAGTTTCGCCTCATCAGATAATGCATAAAAACAACCATCATTATTCTGGAGAGAACCGTTCCTAGTGCGGCTCCCAGAATCCCTAATTTTGGAAAAATCCATATCCCATAAATCAATACGTAATTAAAGAAGATATGTACCACATTTGCCATAAAAATGGCATACATAGAATATTTAGTTTTAGCTAAACCATCTGCAAATTGTTTGTAACCCTGATAGATAATGACTGGAATCAGTGAAAACGCCACCCAATCAATATATGGAGCGGCCATATCAGCAACTTCTTTTGGTTGGTGCATTAAATACATAATTTGTTTAGAGAGCACTGTTAGAATAAATAATGCAACTCCTAAAACCGAACATAAAAGCAATCCGTGATGAAAAGTAGTTCGAATTTTTTGATTATCATTTTCGGCATCAGCCTCAGCCACTAACGGCGTAATTGCTGTAGAAAATCCTATTCCTAAAGACAAAGCAATGAATATAAAGCTATTACCCAGTGAAACTGCTGCTAACTCCGTAGAACCCAATTTTCCAACCATGAAATTATCAACTATCCCTATTAATGTATGCCCTAACATTCCTAAAACTACAGGATATGCTAATTTAATATTATAAGAAAACTCTTTGAAGTATTGAGATAAATTCACTTTATGTCTTTTTTGGGTAAAGATAATTAGAAGGTTTCAATTGCATCGATACTATTGCAAATATAACACCCCTTTTTTGTTGGTTTTTTAAACAAAACTAGGAATTCTATAACAAAACCAATTAATTCTATAACATTTCGAGTAATTGCGAGCTATACATTTGTACCGTTGTCTTGAATTAAATAAAATCAAGATAGCACCAAAAAAAATATTAATAAAAAAATTACAATTATGAAAATGACAGGAAAAATCAAGATGTTATTTGTATTCGCAATAGCAATGATGTTTGCTAACAATGTACAAGCGCAGGAAACAACAAATCAAGATACAAATTACGATCAGGGATTCCGTTTAGGTGTTGGTTTAAATGCTGGATATTCTACTAATGATCCTTACAAATTATCACTTGGTGCAGATGTAAGAGGACAATATGATTTATCAAAAAGATACTCTTTGACCTTGACTACAGGTTACACTAATTTATTTGTAAGCAAAGCTGATGGGTTTCCAGGTCAAACAGAAGGAAAAGATTTAGGTATTATTCCAGCTAAAGCGGGTTTTAAAGCTTTTATTTGGAATGACCAATTTTACGTAATGGGAGAAGCTGGTGCAGCATTTGCAACAAGTAATGTAGAAAATACCAGAGACGATACTTCTTTATTGTTATCTCCAAGTATAGGTTATGCTACGAAATACATAGATATTTCTTTAAACTATACACACTACAATCATTTTGATCGTTTAAACAGTAACGGTTCTCTTGGTAGAGGAGTTGGACAAGTTGGTGTACGTTTAGCTTATGGTTTTCAACTATAAAAAAACATTGAATTAGTTAAAAAAAATGCGCTGAATTTCAGCGCATTTTTTTGTTTACTTTTGAAAATACTTTTTATCTGTCAATGATTTCATAAATAGTACAAGTTGTTTTTTTTCTAAGTTTGTCAAATTAAGCTTATCCTCAGGTAATGTTTGATTGGGTAAATTAAAACCCAATCCGCTTCCACCGCCATCATTATAAAAATCAACCACCTCTTCGAGTGTTTTAAAAACACCATTGTGCATATATGGTGCGGTCAATTCAACATTTCTTAGGGTTGGAGTTTTGAAAGAATTTCGATGAATCTCAGCTTTCGTTAATTCAAATTTTCCTAGATCAGCATCCAATTTTTTAAGGTTATCAGGAACACCCAGTACTTCACTTTCTGATTTCATAAAACTTGGTGGCACTGTTCCGTTTGTCAAGGGAATAAAATGACAAGTAGCACATTTTGCCTTTCCGGTGAATAAATTAAACCCTTCGATTTCATTGAGATCAAACTTTTCCTCTCCACGCATAAATTGATCAAACTTTGCATCATAAGTACTCAAAGATCGTATGTAGGATGCTAATGCGTTTTTTATTCCAAATTCATCTATTGCTGTTTTAGGAAATGCCTTTTGGAACTTAGCAACATAACGCTTCTCTTTTTTCAAAGCCATCACTGATTTTGCCAAAGAACCATGCATTTCATTTTCATTTATAATTACAGCTATTGCTTGATCCTCTAAATAATTGACTCTAGAGTCATAAAAGAAAGCACGCTGAAATGCAATGTGAGTAAGTGTAGGCGTATTTCTTTTTACCAAAGATTTACCGTCCAATGAAATGGATTTCTCTAAACCATCGGTAAAAGCTTTTTCTGAATGGTGACACGAAGAGCAGGAACGAGAATTATCTCGAGACAAAACTGGATCGTTAAACAATAACTTTCCTAATTCTATTTTTTCAGGTGTTGTTTCATAATCTGGAAATGCCGAGAAAGCTTCGACATCAAAAGCGTTTTTATCAAAAAGTGTTTGAGCCGTTGTTTTTAATCCTCTTGTCTCTTTTAGAAAAGGAATTTTTAAACTGACTTGCGTTTTATACAAACCAATACTTAACGGATTGGCAATTTTTTGAATAAAGAAAGCGCGATTAAATGCATTAAAATTGGTATTTGTTTTTAAATATTCCTTACCTTCTTTAATCGTTTTTAAAACCTTCTGAAAAGATTCATCGGTTGAATTATCTGCATAGATTTGATAATATTTCTCGATGCTTTCTAATGCTGATGCAGCTTCTGGAATAGATTTTTGAGCAATCGGAGAATCAAATCCGGTTATTCCCAAGGTTATGATTCTAAAAACCTCTAAACGCATCGCATCAAAAACGTGAGAATCTGTGAATTCATTTGTCTGTGACACTTTGTCCAAGCGCTTTAAATTAGCCGATAGAATACCCATTTCTTTCAGTAATTCCGCTTTTAACTTTGAATTATATGTTGGGAAAATAAATTCTTCAATCACTTGAAATCCTTCTGGAGGCAAAGTCTTTCCATCGTTTTCTTCAAATTCTGATAGTGCTGGACCATTTATAGCTTTGGAGACAGCAGGAAAATAATATTCACTGATTACTTCCACATGTTTGTAACTTTTATGCGCTTTTAGAAATTGTTGCTGAAGTTCCCCAACAGCAGTATTCTGTTTTATTAAATATTCCAGTTTAGAAACTTCATCTATTACTTTTAGAATATCTGATTTGAATATATTATTTACCTTTTCATGCTTAGGAATAGCATTTTGGCAAGAAACCAATACAATTAGAACCAATAAAACGAAACTGTTTTTCATAATAAATGCAAATAACTTTAAAAATTTTAAAAACAAAAACCACGGTTCCTACTAAGAAACCGTGGATAATTGTATCTATATAATTGGGTTAATTATCGTGCTAATCCTTTGATTAAAACAATCTGGCTTGCCTGATCTTCATTCGGACGATTTGTTCCACCGTCTACTCCTTTATATTTTGTACCTCTCCAAGTATGTGGCTGAACACTCAACAAGAAAGTGTCTTCGATTCCTAATTGTTCTGAAACATCAATCATGGCTCCGTATTCCCAATCTCCTAATTTACTTGTTCCTCCTACATTGTATTTCGTAGCGTCTGTTGTAGTACGACGATGGTCTAATTCCACAACCACTTTCAATTGTTTCGTCGCCATGTTGTATTGGTAGATGTATGCATCGTGCGTTTCATCACCATATCCGTTTGCATCTTCCTGAACATATACATAGTTTTTTGTCACACAGATATTGTCTGGATTTTGAAATTTTCCAGCAATTCCGGTACGGTCATCACCATCAAGAATTACTTCAAGAGTACCAATCAAAGGATTACTTGCGTCCAAATTCAATTTGTAAACTCTACCATATTTTGTTCTTGAAGCATCGGCATTGGATCCAGTAGTATTTTGTCCCGTTACATTAAAATATATTTCTCTAGCACCAGCATCTGTACCTTTTTTATAATCCAAGTCCTCTACTCTACCAAATTTGATTCCTTTCAATGTATTTACAGAGGCGTTTATAGCTGCTCCAGTCATAGTGGTATGGTTTTCAATTTTCACAAAAGAAACACCGTATGTTTGATTGACTACCATATCTTTCTCTCTCTGATTGTCATCTGCTCTTTTCATCATGTACAAAGAACCATTCGCTAAATCACCTACGGTATTAGAAACATACATAAATACCTGACCGCCATTAGTTCCTGAATCATCATCGCCAATTACAACTACAGTTTTTCCTGCAAATGCAGATGCTTTTAATGGCATTGCATTTTCAGCACTAATACGTCCTAAAGCAGGTAATTCTTTAGAAACCGAAGCCGATGCAACATCTGCAAAAGGATTTATACCATGGGTACGAGATTCTTCACCAGATTCTCCACAAGTCAAATACAAGGGTCCAAAACCATGTTCAGCCACAGTAGCCATTGTCGCACCACATAATCTCCAGGTTCCGCCATTAGAATTCAATAAATATTCTCCTTTCGTAGGTTTGAATGTTTTATCAAAAGTTACTCTTGATACCGCAAAATTATCTTCGTGATTCACTAAAAAAGTAAAAGTACCATCCGCATTTTTCAATAATCCTGATCCATCCGCAGAACCTCCAAAAACAAAATTTGGACTTCCTGCCAAAACATCATCAGAAGCTATCAATGAAAAAAGCTCTAAGTTCTCAAAGCCCGATTGCTTTTTCAATAATACTGGAGTTACAGATTGATTGGCTAAAACAACACTCGTTGCTTCATTTGAAGATTTAGAATCATTCTCACATGAGATCAATGATGCTAAAAATAACAGTGGTAAAATAATTCTTTTCATTTTAGTTGATTGATTAAATTTTTAACAAAGTAATGCCGTGAATTTAAACTCTGAATGAATTGAATATTAACAAAAAGCCAAAAGTTGATACAATTAAAAAGTATTACAAAACAATAATTTTACATACTAACAGTACCATAATACAATGATAAACTTCAAATAACTTTAACAAGAAAACATATTGAATTAATTTCATTTATTCAGCATCACTTTATAAATTTCAATATTTGCCTTAATCGTATCATCCATTTCAGGCTCTTGAATATCAGTATGCTTTTTCATTTCTTCCCAAATAATTTTAGCTACAATATAACGCACCATTTCCTTATCATCAGCAGGAACAATATACCAAGGTGCATATTCTGAACTTGTAATGTTAATTGCTTCCTCGTAACAATGCATGTAATCATCCCATAGATCACGTTCTTTCAAATCGCCTATTGAAAATTTCCAGTTGTGTTCTTTTTCTTCCAGTCGACGCAACAAACGCTGCCTTTGCTCTTCCTTACTCAAATGCAAAAAGAACTTCAGCATAATGGTTCCATTTTGAGTAATGTGCTTTTCAAAATTATTTATTTGCTCCATTCTATTCTCCCAAAACTGTGGCGTTACGTCACCCACTGTATTAATACCAGGTAAATTTTCATTCATCAAGTACTCAGGATGCACTCGTGTAACTAGAACATTCTCATAATGCGAACGATTAAAAACAGTAAATTTTCCTTTTTCAGGTAAAACCAAATAATGTCTCCACAAGTAATCGTGTTCTAACTCACTTGAATTAGGTGTCTTAAAACTGTGTACTACCACTCCTCGAGAATTAAATTCCTTAAAAACTTCCCGAATCAAACTATCCTTACCAGACGTATCCATACCTTGCAAACAAATTAAAACGCCATAGCGATTGTGCGCATACATAACATCTTGCAATTGACTTAATTTTTTGGATACATTTTCTAACTTATCTTCCTTTTTTTCATCGCTTGCGCCAATGTTTAGATTGGTAGGCAATTGTGACAAACTTATTTTGTTAATAACTTTAAAATCATCGGGATTTATAGACTTCATAGGAAATAATTTATCTTTACCTCTCAAATATAACGAATTATTAGCATTAATCCTGATGAATTTCAGGAGCTTTTTCCTGCTGTACGCTTGAATCTTTTCCTCTATCAAAAGAAGCAGAAGGAAAAGGTAATTGCGAGAGCAATTCGACTATCAGGGCTAAAGAATCGCTTTCAAGACACACATAATGGAAAAATTTAAACTCGAATTATTATTTCAAATTATCGGCATTGGGTCTGCCTCGGGACTCATTTATAAAGACAATTCCCTACTGATTATTGGTGACAATAGCGTTTTTCTTTATGAATACGAGATGGATTCCAATAGTCTAAAACGCTATCCATTATTAGAAAACCCAATTGAGAACATGCTCAAAAAAGACAAAGCTGATTTTGAAGCGATCACCTACTTTGGCGATAGCCTGTATGTTTTTGGTTCTGGTTCTACGGAGAAAAGGAATAAAATGATACACCTCAACTACGTTGATAAAAAAACAATTGCTACAAATGATTTAGCCAATTTGTATGCCGTTATGCAAAATTTCGGAGACATAAAACCTGAAGATTTCAACATCGAAGGTGCTATTTATACTGGAGAAAGTTGGTTTTTGTTGAATCGTGGGAATGGAAGTTCTCATAAAAATGTCCTATTCACCATCGAAGGAAAAAATCTGACTAATGATTTCACTATACTTTCTAACGCCTACAAACTCCCAAAAATAAAAGGAGTACGAAGTAGTTTTACCGATGGAGTTTTAGTCGGTGACAGTATTTATTTTTTGGCTACAGCCGAAGATACCCAATCTACCTACGATGATGGAGAAGTTTTAGGAAGTCTTATTGGTAGCATCAACCTGAAAACTATGAAAATCGATTTCACTCAAAAAATCAGTAGCACGCACAAATTCGAAGGACTGACTTTATACACCAATTCAAAAGAAAAAATTGAATTCCTGCTTTGTGAAGACAGGGACACTGAAGTTTTAGAAACAGATATTTATAAATTAACTTTGAACAAAAATGATATTAATTTCAATAAAATAACAGAACGTTAAATTTAAATTAAATAGAAAATCAAAATAGATTAGAAATATAAAAACGTACTACTTTTACAATAAACCAAGCCTCTTATTGGCTTAAAAAAAATCATAAAATGATCGATTTAAAAAATAAAAACGCCTTAGTCACTGGCGCAGGAAAAGGAATAGGAAAAGCAATTGCTCTGGCATTAGCCAAAGAAGGCGTAAATGTAATTTTGGTTTCCAGAACACAGGAAGAAATCGACAGTGTTGCTATCAAAGTACGTTCGTTAAGAGTAAAAGCACTTGCAATAACCGCTGATGTTGCCGATATTAACTCGGTAAACGCTGCCGTTAAAAAAGCATTGACAGAATTTGGAACAATTGATATTTTAATCAACAATGCCGGAATAGCCGCCTTTGGAAAATTCTTAGAATTAGAGCCAACGGATTGGGAACGTATTATTCAGGTAAACTTAATGGGAACCTATTATGTAACTCGTGCCGTTTTGCCAAATATGATTGAAAGACAAACGGGCGACATCATCAACATTTCTTCAACAGCAGGATTAAGCGGAAATGCGCTGACAAGCGCTTATAGTGCCTCTAAATTTGCCGTTTTAGGATTGACTGATTCACTAATGCATGAAGTTCGCAAGCATAATATTCGGGTAACGGCTTTAACACCAAGTACTGTAGCTACTGACATGGCCAAAGAATTAAAACTGACCGATGGCAATCCCGAAAAAGTCATGCAAGCAGAAGATATGGCCGAATTAATCATCGCACAACTCAAACTTAACCGACGCGTTTTCATCAAAAACAGTAGTATCTGGTCTACGAACCCTTAAAAGTAGAGAAAGTCTAAAGTCTTAAAGTCGAATGACCAATATCTAGTAAAAAAGCATTAAGGGATTAAGAAAATTAAGCGTCTAACATAATGAACTTAATCCCTTAATGGTTTTTTAATCTTTTGCTTATATGACTTATATGTTTAAAAACTAATTAAACCAAAGCCGAAACAAAATCCATTCGTACACTTCCATCTTCACCAATTTTCGTCAAATTAATGTCATGCAATGTATTCACTAATTCTGGATTCCAAGGCGTTTTAACTTTAACATAGTTTTCGGTAAACCCGTGAATGTATCCTTCTTTATTTTCACTTTCGAACAAAACAGTTCTATTGCTTCCCAACTGACTTTCGTAAAAAGCACGGCGTTTTTTTACCGATAAACCGCGTAGCATCTTACTGCGTTTGGCACGAACATTTGCAGGAACAACACTTTCCATTGCTGCCGCTTCCGTATTATCACGTTCCGAATATGTGAATACGTGTAAATACGAAATATTCATCTCATTCAAAAAATGATAGGTTTCTAAAAAATGTTCATCAGTTTCACCCGGAAAACCTACAATTACGTCCACACCAATACAAGCATGTGGCATTACTTCCCGAATTTTATTTACTCTTTCGGTATATACTTCACGTTGGTAACGGCGTTTCATTAATTTCAAAATATCATTACTTCCGGATTGCAACGGAATGTGAAAATGCGGCACAAAAGTCCTGCTTTTTGATACAAATTCTATCGTTTCATTTTTCAATAAATTGGGTTCAATAGACGAAATTCGCAATCTCTCAATTCCTTCTACTTTGTCTAATTCCTGAACCAATTCTAAGAAAGTATGTTCGTGTTTTTTATTTCCAAATTCTCCTTTTCCGTAATCGCCAATATTTACTCCGGTAAGAACAATTTCCTTGATATTTTGTTTTGAAATTTCTGAAGCGTTTTTCAATACATTTTCCAGTTCATCACTTCTCGAAATTCCTCTTGCTAACGGAATGGTACAATACGTACATTTATAATCGCAACCATCCTGAACTTTTAAGAAAGCACGGGTTCTGTCTCCTATCGAGTAACTTCCCACATAAAAATCAGCTACGGCAATTTCGCAGGAATGTACTTCTCCAAAATCATTTTTAGACAAATCATTGATATAATCCGCCAATTTAAATTTTTCTGTTGCACCAAGAACCAAATCCACGCCATCTACACTAGCTAATTCTTCCGGTTTCAATTGCGCATAACAACCCACCGCCGCAACAAATGCTTTATCATTCAATTTCATTGCTTTTCGCACGACTTGTTTGAACTGCTTATCTGCATTTTCAGTAACGGAGCACGTATTAATCACGTACATATCAGCTACTTCCTCAAAATCTACGCGATCAAAACCTTCGTCTTGAAGATTGCGGGCAATCGTAGAAGTCTCTGAGAAGTTTAGTTTACAGCCTAAGGTGTAAAAGGCTACTTTTTTTCTGTTTTCCATAAAATAATTCAATTAATGAAATCGTTGTCAAAAAATTGAGTTTGCAAATTTACGAACTAAAATTTATTAATTTTTAGACAATAGCTATTTTATTAAAAACTAAACCCGACACTCAGACTCTTTTAAGAAATCAAGTATCGGGTAATAAATTATTATTTTGATTTAAAATCTAGTTCAAGATAAATCGTCTTACTACCTCAGCCACGCCATGATTATTATTTGACGCAACGATAAAATCTCCTTTATCTCTCAATTCAGGATCTACATTATCAACCCAAATACCCAATCCAGCATATTCAATCATGGTTAAATCATTTCCAGCGTTTCCAACGGCTATGATTTCACTTTGTAGAATGTCCAGTTTTTCAGCCAAAAATTTGATGCTGGCTCCTTTATCAATTCCGTTTTGAGCTATTTCAAGAAAAAAGGGCTTTGACATACTAACACTAAGGTGTGGCATTGCGGCTTTCAAGTCTTTTTCTACTTCTTTTAAATAAGTTGGTTCTTCTAATAAAATACATTTTACAGCTGAATACTGCACTTCTTTTTTAAAACTTACCACTTTATTATGTTCTAAACCAGTAATATTTTTTTCGATTTCAATAAATTCAGAATCCGTTTCACTAACAATTTTCCCATTGACATAAGTAATAATATGGGTATTACTTTTTAAACTGTAATCATACAATTCATGGATTTGTGCTTGGGTTAAGGTTTGCTCAAAAATAATTTTATCTTCTTTTAAATCTGTAATAACAGCGCCATTATACGAAATCATAAAGGAATTATCGAGTTGCAGTTCCTTGGCGTAAACAGTCATTGCTGGCGTTGGCCTTCCTGATGCCAAAATAATGTATACACCTAGTTCTTGTGCCTTGAAAAGCATTGCTGCATTTTCTTGTGAAATGGTATGATCATCAGACAGCAAAGTGTCATCCAAGTCCAAGACCAACATTTTATATTTCATTTTAATTTTTTAAAAGTAGTAGTTTTAACTACCGCAGATTCACAAATTACTTTTTCAATTTGACTGAATTCTGACGATTGCCAAAAATTTGAAGAATACGAATTTCCGTTTCAGAATGAATTTTATATATAACTTTATAATCTCGAACAATCATTCTTCTGTATGGTTCTCCTAAGAATTCATCTACTTGATATTGCTCAACAAAATGAATGTTTTTACTTTGAAATACAATATCGCTGATAACGCTTCTCGCTCCTTGAGGAGATTTTAACCTAATGAATTCAAATAGTATTTTTAAATCGGCTTTGGCTTGATTATCCCAAAGTATGATAATTGGCTTTAGCATGTTACCACCTCTCAATTTCTTTTTCTAAATCTTCAATCGTTGTATATTCTCCCGATGAAATTCGTTCATCAGCCTCTTTTACCATAGCAACGTATTCTTCCTTATCAACTGGATAACCACTTATAGTATGAGCAACAACTTCTTGGTCTAAAACAGATTTAAGCGCAATTATTTTTTTTAGTTTACTCTCATCATTAATATGAAGCAACCAATCCATCAATTCTATTTTTTTTGCAGCTATGTCCATCTTACAGAGATATTTGAATAACAAATATACTAATTTAAATACTCATTCTGAATTCTTCAATAACTGGGTTTACTTTTGCAAACTCGGTTTCCTGAACGAACAACTCCACCGCTAAATCTGAATTTCCAAATCCTCCCAATCGTGCTGACTGTATATTATTTTTCAAAACAGTATCTACGCCAATTACTTCAATTCGCTCTTGTAATGCCAAAGCTAAAATTTCACTTCCTGAAAACACTTTCATTAATCCCATCTTTATTTTATTTAATTATTGTCATTTTCATCATTGCCTTCTTATTCTTCAAAATCATCTGTCTCTTAGATTTCTTCCTCATCTTCATCTTCTCCATCAAAATCGAATTCAAAAGCTTCCTCAAGCATTTTTTCTGCAAGGATTTCAATTCGTTCGGTAAATTGTTCAGAGAAGATAATGCGTTGCGTACGAACAATACTATTTGAGATACGCATGATTTTAGTTTCATGTCGTAATTTTAAAATTGGATCTGCATCATCTAAAATAAACATTTTCAATCGGTTTACGTTAAATCCAGCTGTAGTAAACATTTCGCTTAACTTATTTGGAGTCCCAATCAAAACATCAATTCCGCTAGAAATATAATTTTTATCGTACTCCATGTCGCCTTTATCATGAACACCGTAAACTTCTAAATTAGAATTCTTTCCGTATTTTTCAAAAAGAGATTCCATTTCTAATACTTTCGCTTTATCTTCCACGATAATCAAAGCCCTTGGCGATTCTTCATTTGAGCCTGATAATCGCTGAATAACATTTAATACAATTGTGGTCGATTTTCCGCTTCCTTTTGGTGCAATAATAATACAATCCGAACCACTTTTCATGGTCGAAAATGTTTCTTTTTGCATCGCGTTGGCTTCTGTCAAACCGTTTTCAATTAGAGCTTGTTGTAAGTCTTCGTTTATTTTTTTTAGTTTCATTTATTTTAGATTGAAAGATTTAACTATTCAAAAATTAAAAGAATATTTCACTAATTTTTAAATTATTCAATCTTTAAATTATTTAATTATTTAGATGCGAATAACTTTACATCATTCTGAGAAATTTCGCTTCCGCCAAGGATAATCAATCGCTCCACTACATTTCGCAATTCACGGATATTTCCGGTCCAATCGTATTCCTTCAATAAATTAATCGCTGCTGAAGAGAATTTTTTGACAGCATTTCCTTGCTCCGAAGCAATCTTATCTGCAAAATGAGAAATCAACATCGGAATATCTTCTCTTCTATCATTCAACGCAGGAACTTTTATCAAAATCACGGCCAGACGATGGTATAAATCTTCTCGGAAACGCCCTTCGGCAATTTCGACTTTCAAATCTTTGTTGGTAGCTGCAACCACACGAACATCGACTTTGATATCTTTATCCGCTCCTACTCTCGTGATCATACTTTCCTGTAAAGCACGCAAAACTTTGGCTTGCGCCGAAAGACTCATATCCCCAATTTCATCCAAGAAAATAGTTCCTTTATCTGCGGCTTCAAATTTTCCTGCGCGGTCTTTGACAGCCGATGTAAACGCCCCTTTTACGTGACCGAATAATTCACTTTCTATCAATTCAGATGGAATCGCAGCGCAGTTTACTTCTATTAAAGGGAAATTAGCGCGTTCACTTTTTTCATGTAATTGATGCGCAACCAATTCTTTTCCGGTTCCATTTGGTCCAGTAATCAAAACTCTGGCTTCGGTTTGAGCAACCTTCTCAATCATCACTTTAATGTGATTGATTGCTTCGCTTTCGCCAATCATTTCGTAATTTTTGCTGACTTTTTTCTTCAGAATTTTATTCTCAACTACGAGTTGTTTTTTGTCTAAAGCATTTCGAACCGTATTCAATAATCGGTTTAAATCTGGCGGTTTTGAGATGTAATCAAAGGCTCCCAAACGCATGGTGTTAATTGCCGTTTCCATATCGCCATGACCAGAAATCATCACCATAGGAATTTCGGGTTTGATTTTTTTGACTGCTTCCAGCACCTCAACACCGTCCATTTTTGGCATTTTGATGTCGCACAAAACCAAATCATAATCGTTGTTTTTTATTTTTTCAAAACCTGCAACGCCATCTTCGGCTTCTTCAACTTGATAAGTATCATTCTCTTCGGAGAGTATTTTTGTAAGCACTCTTCGAATTGCTGCTTCATCCTCTATGATTAGTATTTTTGACATATTTTTTGATTCGATTATTTGTTCATTCAGTTAATCGGTTAAACACACGAGCGACAGCGAACTGACGAAGTAAATAACCAAATCCACGAATTAACTTCTATTAATATTTCAACCAGCGGTACATTTCACTCCACGTTGGTTTTTTACCGTACATAAGTATTCCTATTCGGTATATTTTTGCGGCAAACCAAACTACAAAAAAGAAGCTTCCGAATAATAATGTTACCGATATCGCGATTTGCCACAAAGGTACGCCAAACGGAATTCGCATGAGCATAACGATTGGTGAAGTAAGCGGAATCATGGAGAAAACAACTGCAATCGTCCCATGCGGATCATTGATAACAGTAAAAAACCCAACATAAACGCTCAACATTAGTGGCATAATGATAGGTAACAAAAATTGCTGTGAATCCGTTTGATTATCGACTGCAGCGCCAATTGCCGCGTAAAAGGAACTGTATAAAAAATAACCTCCAATGAAATAAATCACAAATCCAACAAGAATATTTGCAATGGGTAAATTCCATAATTCCTTTATGTACATTTGAGCAGTTCCGGTCATTTCTTGCTGCGCAGTTTGCATTAACTCTGGCGAAATTCTAGCAGTTGGACCTATGTTAACTCCAAAAAATACGGAGGCTGCAAATAGTAAAGACATTCCGATTAATGCCCAAATAAGGAATTGAAGCAATCCTGCCAATGAAGTTCCTATGATTTTTCCCATCATCAACTGAAATGGTTTTACCGATGAAATGATGATTTCTACTATTCGGCTGGTTTTTTCCTCAATAACGCTTCGCATCACCATGTTTCCGTAGATGATAATAAACATCATAATAAGATATCCGAATGCTCCGCCAATCCCGATTTTGATTTCATTGAGTCCTTTTATACTTTCCTCACCTGATGCTTTAGTCAAACTAATACTTACTTTTGACTGGGCGTTTTTAATAGCCAGTGTATCTAAATGTGCTTTTTCTAAATTGTTTTTAGTGAGTTTATTGGCTATTACATCCTGAACGTTTTCAATGAATGAAATACTAGGACTACTGTTTGAAACAAACTGGATTTTACTTTCGAAATCCTTGGAATTACTCACTTTTGGAATAAATAACAACCCCTCATAGCTTTCTTTTGTAATGCTATCTTTGAGAAATTTTAAATCTATTGCAGACAAATCAAGGTATTTGTACGCTTTAGTTTTATTGTTTTGCGATGTAAATTCTTTTATAAACATACCCGATTCGTCATGAATGGCGATTCGTTTCGTGTCTGCTTTCATGGAACTCAAATACGCCACAAAAGAAACTAAAGCCACGAATAATAATGGACTTAAAAAAGTCATGACAATAAAGGATTTATTGCGCACTTTGGCAATAAACTCTCTTTTTATGATTAATGATAGTATTGACATTTTAGATTATTAGATTAGCCTCCTAACTCCCGAATAGGGAATTATTGAAAGGAAATTATATTTATTTAGACTGCTAGAATCCTAAACTTTAGATCTTCTAAAAACTAAGAGGTAAAAGAAAATCTATTCTGTGACTGTTTGAATAAAAATATCATTAACGCTTGGAATCTTCTCGACAAAATGGGTTACTTGACCGCATTGTGTCAATAGATTCAATAACTCATTTGGCGTTGCATTACCCAATTGAATCTCCAGTTTTAATTCGTTGTTCAAGGATTTGAAAGTAGCAGGACCAACAATAAATTTTTGTGTCAACTTGTACATCAAACTCTCTACATTATCGGATAAAATACCCACTTCAAAACTGTTGGTTTTAAATTGTCTTTTTACATCGTCTAGCTTTCCTTCAATAAGTTTATTCGATTTGTGAATCAAAGCTATGTGATCACAAAGTTCTTCTACACTTTCCATACGGTGGGTCGAGAAAATTATGGTAGCGCCATCTTCTCGTAGTGCAAGAATTTCATCTTTGATAATATTGGCGTTTACGGGGTCAAAACCAGAAAAAGGCTCATCAAAAATCAACAGTTTTGGCTTGTGCAAGACACAAACTACAAACTGAATTTTCTGTGCCATTCCCTTAGAAAGCTCCTGGATTTTCTTATTCCACCATCCTTGAATTCCCAATCTTTCGAACCAATACTCCAGTTGTTTCTTGGCTTCAGCCTTTGAGAGGCCTTTCATTTGTGCTAAATACAGGCATTGTTCTCCCACTTTCATGGTGTTGTACAATCCTCTTTCTTCTGGTAAATAACCTATATATTGAACATGTTTAGGTTGCAGTTTTTCACCATCTAAAATTACTTCACCGCTGTCCGGTAGTGTAATTTGATTTATGATTCGGATTAAAGACGTTTTTCCAGCACCATTTGGACCTAAAAGTCCATAAATACTTCCTTTTGGGACCGTTAATGAAACTTCGTTAAGCGCAACATAATCACCGTATTGCTTGACAACTTTATTTACTTCTAAAATAGTACTCATGCTGCTTTTTTAATTGATGTAAAAGTAAATAATTAGTATCGAAATACTTGGATTAGTTTCATGTAAGTACCATTTAATTTATTACGAAATACAATATTTCAGCTTAAAGTATAGGCGACTGTTGACAAAAAATAAGTAACACGTGATAATTTCAAAAAAAAGCCATCCTTATTGTAGCAAGGATGGGTAAATGTATTTTTTTATTAGACGTGTAAATTGCGTCTGGTCTTTTCATTATGAAAACATATCCTTCACTTTCTCAAAAAATGATTTGTCTGATTTCTCCGGATTTGGAATAAAATTCTCATCCGTAAGATTTTTTTCGAAAAACTGTTTTTGGTCTTTGTTCAGTGTTTTTGGAGTCCAAACATTTACATGCACTAATAAATCTCCGTTTCCGTAGCCATTAATACTTGGGATTCCTTTTCCTTTTAATCTCAGAATTTTACCAGACTGAATTCCTTCTTCTAGTTTAATTCTCACTTTACCATTTATGGCCTCAATATCTTTAGAAATTCCGAGTACTGCCTCAGCAAAACTAATGTATAAATCGTAATGTAAATTTTCACCTTCACGTTTCAAGAACTCATGCTCTAATTCTTCGATAGCAACAATTAAATCTCCCGGAATACTGTTTCCAGGCGCATCATTTCCTTTATTCGATACTTTCAATTGCATACCGTCCACTACACCTGCAGGTATTTTTATAGATACTGTTTCGTCTTCCAGAATCATTCCTTGAGAATCTGCTTCAGAAGGTTTTTTATCCAATATTTGACCTGAACCACCACAAGTAGGACATGTGGAAGCCGATTGCATTCTACCCAAAATGGTATTCGTTACGCGCATTACTTGTCCTTGACCATTACAGGTAGAACATGTTTTGTATGATACTCCTGGCGCTTGAACTTTACGTTTTACTTTTACTTTTTTCTCTACACCATTGGCAATTTCCTCCAAAGTTAACTTTACTTTGATTCTCAGATTACTTCCTTTAGCGCGACGAACACCGCCGCCACCGCCGCCGCCGAAACCACCAAACCCGCCTCCAAAAATATCACCAAACTGACTGAAAATGTCATCCATATTCATACCACCTTGACCGCCACCGCCAAAACCCCCTGAGCCATCAAAAGCTTGATGACCGTATTGATCGTATTTGGCTTTTTTCTGAGGGTCACTTAAAACTTCATACGCCTCGGCGGCTAATTTAAATTTTTCTTCTGCCGATTTGTCTCCAGGATTTTTGTCAGGATGATATTGAAGTGCGTTTTTGCGATATGCTTTTTTAATTTCGGTTGCATCAGCGCTCTTTGAAATGCCTAATATTTCGTAAAAATCTTTTTTCATTTTTTATTTTTTTTGTTGAAACACACCGCAGTACGTCTCAGCTCGGGTCAATTACTGTCCTAAGACAACTTTAGGAAAACGGATAATTTTATCACCTAGTTTGTATCCTTTTTCAAGAACATCTACGATTTTACCTTTAAACTTGTCTGATGGCGCAGGAATTTGTGTAATTGCCTCCGCAAAATCTGCGTCAAAAGCATCACCTGCTTTAAGATCAACTTGCTCTAAACCTTTGGCAACAAGTGTACTTTTTAATTTTTCATGGATTAACTCTACACCTTTAGTTAACAGTTCGTCATCCGATTTGTTTATCTCAACTATGGCTCTATCAAAATCGTCTAAAACAGGAAGCATCGCTAATAAAACTTCTTGATTAGCCGTTTTGAATAAGTCAATACGCTCTTTTGAAGTTCTACGTTTGTAATTTTCAAATTCAGCAAATAATCGTAAATACTTGTCTTTCTCTTTAGCTAAGTCTTGAGTCAATTGCTCCTCTACACTCAGTTCTTCAATAATGATTTGTTCTCCATTTGCATTATTTTCTAATGTCACATCATCTATTTCTTGATCAATCTCGGTATTTTCAGTAGTCATATTACTTGTATTTTTAAAAATATTCTTAAACTTCATTT
>JAYTBZ010000194.1:0-8291 GCA_043736705.1 Flavobacterium sp.
AATTTTTAATGATAAAATTTACAATATGGCATTAAAGGGTTTATTTAGAAAAAAGACAGTACAAGATATTTTAAAACAAGTAGAAAAAAATAATACTGACGGTCACAATGCTTTAGGTAAACATTTGACTGCTCGGGATTTGACTGCTTTTGGAATCGCTGCTATTGTGGGAGCTGGTATTTTTAGTACCATCGGTAAAGCAAGTTCAGATGGGGGTCCTGCTGTTATTTTTCTATTCTTGTTTACTGCAATCGCATGTAGTTTTGCTGCTTTTGCTTATGCTGAATTTGCTTCTATGGTTCCCGTTTCTGGGAGTGCTTATACCTATTCGTATGTTGCTTTTGGCGAAATTATTGCTTGGATTATCGGTTGGGCATTAATCATGGAATACTCTGTAGGAAATATTACTGTTGCTATATCGTGGAGTGATTATTTTACGGGATTGCTTGAAAGTGGTGGTCTGACTTTGCCACAATGGGTTCAAATGGATTTTCTTTCCGCTTCTAGGGGATTTGATGATGCCACTGCCTTGATGCAAGGCGGTAAAGAATATACCAACTTAAGTCCAGCCTTACAAGATGCTTACACTGCTTGGACGACTTCACCAGTTATTGGATCGTTTCATTTTGTTGCAGACCTTCCAGCATTATTGATTATCGTTTTAATTACGGCATTGATTTACCGTGGGATGAAAGAGTCTCGTAATGCGAGTAATATCATGGTGGTTGTCAAATTGTGTATCGTTCTTTTAGTGATTGCTGTTGGTGTTTTTTATGTAGATACTGCAAATTGGGATCCATTTGCTCCAAATGGCGTTACCGGAGTTTTGAAAGGAGTTTCAGCTGTATTTTTTGCTTATATCGGTTTTGACGCTATTTCAACAACAGCTGAAGAATGTAAAGATCCACAACGTGATTTACCCAGAGGAATGATGTGGGCCATTATTATCTGTACCATTTTATACATTGCAATAGCATTGGTATTAACAGGAATGGTGCGTTACGATCAATTGAATGTAGGTGATCCACTAGCTTTTGTATTTGAAAAATTAGACTTAAAATGGATGTCGGGTATTATTGCAGTAAGTGCAGTAGTGGCTATGGCAAGTGTTTTATTAGTCTTTCAAATGGGACAACCACGTATTTGGATGAGTATGAGTCGTGACGGTTTGTTGCCTAAACGTTTCTCAAAAGTACATCCAAAATACAAAACGCCATCTTATGCAACAATAGTTACCGGTTTTGTAGTAGCTGTGCCAGCTTTGTTTTTGAATTTAACATTGGTTACTGATTTGTGTAGTATTGGGACTTTATTTGCCTTTGTATTGGTTTGTGCAGGAGTTTTAGTTTTGCAAAATAAAACCGATATTCCTCGCGGAAAATTTAAAACACCTTACGTTAATTCGAAATTTATTTTGCCAGTTTTAATAGTAATTGGTTTGGTTTTCGCTTTTGGTTACAATAAAAAAGCGACGATGGATTTTATTACGAATGAAACTCAAATCAATAATCCAGCAGATATAATCACCTCATTAAACAAAGAAGAAACTCAAAAAGTATACGATTATTTAGTGGCGGTTGATGCTAAAAACAGTACGACTGAAACACCAGATCTAGAATTATTATTGAGCCAATATCAAGCTGATGATGCCAAATATTCGAGTATAATTACTGGTTTACCAATTGCGGATTCTCTAAAATATGAAAGTGGTTTTAGTTTATTCAAACATAAAATTCCGATGTGGATATTCTTGATTACTCTAGTAGGATTAGCAGTTTGGTCCTTCAAATCAAACCTATCCTTGATACCATTATTGGGTTTAATCTGTTGTTTGTATATGATGGCCGAATTAAGCGTTTGGAACTGGATTTATTTTGGAATCTGGCTTTTATTAGGTTTAGTAATTTATTTTGGCTTCAGCCGAAAAAACAGTAAACTAAATACTGTAGCGGCATAGAAATAGATTTTTTTAATACAAAACCGTCTCGTGCAAGCTAGACGGTTTTTGGTATTTATGAATTTTGTATTTGAGTTTAGAACTACTGTAAAAGTCGATATAAATAAATCAAATTTGAATTTTTATCAGTTTATAAAGGCCAAAAAACTAGATCTAAATTGTAGTTGTTATTTTATCTTTGTGAAACGACAATTAAAACAATCGCTACCAGAGCGAGACTTAGTCCCAAAAAATTCAATTTACTGAGTTTTTCTTTAAAGATTAAAACACCAACTAAACTTCCAATAACGATTACTCCCAAATTCATACCTGCAAAAACAGTAGAAGGACTTTCTGAGAAATCCTGATGTGCTTTGAGGTAGAAAAGGATATTTCCAAAATTGAAAATACCTACCAAAGCCCCAAAAACAAGATTATTAGTTTTTAAGACTATTTTTTTTAGGATTACTTCATAGGCAACTACAGCAATCATAATTGTCAATGCAATTCCAAATATTATAAATAATGAAGTTGTGTAAGGCAAACTTGTGAAAGAAGAAATTTGTTTGAAAAGAATGTCTATTACCCCAAAACCAATTAACACTAGGGCAGGATAAATCCATTTGGTAGCAGTGTTTTTGGTGTTTTTTGAAAGAATTAGTAATAAAGCTGGAACTGCAACAACAAAAGCTACTATTTTTAATACACTGAATTGTTCATTAAAGATTAGCCAAGCTGCTATAATGGGGATAAAAAGTGATAGGCGTTGCGCTGCATCTGTTTTTACAATTCCCATGTGCTTAATGGATGATGCTAAAAAAAGAAAAATTAAAGGTAACAAAAAACCAATGACTGCATAAAGACCCCAGGGTGCTGTCGCATTGACTTTAGTTATATCTGGACTGAAGGTAGCATAGCAAAACAGCATTGCAAATACATAGTTCCATGCTACAATTTGAGTGTGATTGATAGTGTATTTTCGAGCAATTTTAAAGAGGATTCCAACAGTTACACTACAAATTACACTTAGAATTAAAAATAGCATAGGTTTTTATATTTTTACTGCAAAAATACTGTTTATTGCAGTATTAAAAGCAGCTATTAATTTTTGAACAGATTTTTAGGGCAAAAAAAAACAATAGTAAATCTATTGTTTTTTAATTGCAACTAGGATGACTTTTTTTCTTTGTTAGTTAAAATGGATGTAATTTTCCATCTGTTTTTTGACAGAACTTGTAAATACTATTTTTCTAGTTTTGGAGAAAAAGATTTAGAAAAAGTAATTTCTTTTTAGGTTGATTTAAACTTGAATTACACCTAGATTAAATTTCTTTTCAATAGGAGCGTGGTTTGCCGCTTCAATACCCATAGAAATCCAAGTTCGTGTATCGAGGGGATCAATAATACCATCTGTCCATAAGCGTGATGCAGCATAGTAAGGTGAAACTTGTTCGTCATACCTAGCCTTTATTTTGTCAAATAACTCTTTTTCTTTAGCTTCATCTACTAATTCTCCTTTTGCTTTAAGCGAAGAAGCTTCAATTTGAGCCAGTACTTTCGCAGCTTGAGTGCCTCCCATAACTGCTAATTCTGCACTTGGCCATGCAAATATTAATCTTGGATCATATGCTTTTCCACACATTGCATAATTTCCTGCTCCATAAGAGTTACCCACAATTACTGTGAATTTTGGCACTACTGAATTAGAAACTGCATTTACCATTTTTGCACCGTCTTTAATGATACCGCCATGTTCTGATTTTGAACCTACCATAAAACCAGTAACATCTTGTACAAAAACTAAAGGAATTTTCTTTTGGTTGCAATTGGCAATAAAGCGAGTCGCTTTGTCGGCAGAATCAGAATATATTACGCCACCAAATTGCATTTCGCCATTTTTGGTTTTCACCACTTTTCTTTGGTTGGCAACAATTCCCACTGCCCAACCGTCAATTCTAGCATACCCAGTGATTATTGTTTGACCGTAACCGTCTTTGTATGCTTCAAATTCAGAGTTATCAACCAGTCGATTGATGATTTCCATCATATCATATTGTTCATTACGAGCTTTAGGCAAAACACCATAGATTTCTTTTTCGTCTAATGCGGGTTGCATCGCTTTAATCCTATTGTAACCGGCTTTATCAAAATCACCTATTTTATCAACTATATTTTTTATTCTGTCTAAAGCGTCTTTGTCATCTTTGGCCTTATAATCGGTCACTCCTGA
This sequence comes from Flavobacterium sp., assembly GCA_043736705.1. Taxonomy (GTDB): domain Bacteria; phylum Bacteroidota; class Bacteroidia; order Flavobacteriales; family Flavobacteriaceae; genus Flavobacterium. The sequence continues at coordinate 4,167 of JAYTBZ010000194.1, forward strand.
AATTTCGCAATGTGTAGTGGCACCGCCTAATGTTTCGTTGTCGATGCTTTCGCCAATGGCCGCTTTGACTAAATAACTTCCGGCTAAGAAAATACTACCCGTTTTATCGACTATCATGGCCTCGTCACTCATGATAGGTAAGTAAGCACCACCAGCCACACAACTTCCCATAACTGCTGCAATTTGGGTAATTCCCATGCTACTCATTTGTGCATTATTTCTAAAAATACGACCAAAATGTTCTTTGTCTGGAAAAATTTCATCCTGTAAAGGCAAGTAAACGCCAGCACTATCTACCAAATAGATGATTGGCAGACGGTTTTCCATAGCAATTTCTTGGGCACGTAAATTTTTCTTGGCTGTGATGGGAAACCATGCACCTGCTTTTACGGTCGCATCATTGGCCACAACTATGCATTGCTTTCCTCTGATATATCCCATTTTTACTATTACACCACCAGATGGACAACCACCATGTTCTGCATACATTCCTTCACCAACAAAAGCACCAATTTCAATACTTTTAGCTTTAGCGTCAAGCAAATAATCAATGCGTTCTCGGGCAGTCATTTTGCCTTCATTATGCAGTTTTTGTATGCGTTTTTCGCCACCTCCCAATTTGACGATACTTATTTTTTGTCGCAAAGCAGAAAGTAAAAGTTTATTGTGGTCTTCGTTTTTATTGAAGTTCAAATCCATGATCAAAATGTATTAAAATTTTATGCTAAAATACAAAATCCAACTAAATAAATTTTATTATTTTAATTGGTTTGTAAAGAAAATCGAGTGTTAGTTTACTATTAAAACAAAAAAACAGAAGTTTACTTCTGTTTTTTTATGAATTTAATAAAAAAGTTGCCGTTTATTTTTTGGACTCATTAACCAATCTTTTTAAAATAGCCCATTGTTTCAAGGCATCGCGTGCTTCAACAGCAGGGTAGCCTAACATGGTTTTTCCAGCTGGGATATCCCCAGTAACGCCAGATCCAGCGCCTACAATAGCGCCATCACCTATGGTGGTGTGGTCTTTTATAGAAGCACTTCCGCCAATAATAACCCCGTTTCCAAGAGTTACAGACCCTGCAAGACCACTGTTTCCAGCCATAATGCAAAATTTGCCTAATTTGCTATTATGTCCTATTTGTACTAAATTATCAATTTTACACCCATCTCCTAAAACAGTTGAACTAAATTTTCCTCGGTCTACGCAGGAGTTCGCACCAATTTCAACGTTATTACCAATGATCACATTACCAATTTGTGGAATTTTTACCAAACCTTTTTGTGGATCAGGACGAAACCCAAAACCATCAGCACCAATTGTTGCATTGGGATGCAAAATACAGTCATTTCCAATATGACACCGTTCTCTAATAACGGTACCAGACCATATCACCGTGTTTTTTCCTATTGTACATTCATCCAGAATAGTCACATTGGGATAAATAGTAGTGTAATCTCCAATTATAGTTTTAGGACCAATGTAACATCCCGCGCCAATTCTAGCACCACTACAAATAGTTGCTGTTGGATCAATCACTGCGGTCGGGTGAATATCTATCGCAAATAATGGAGTAGGTGGAGCAAAAAGTTCTAAAACTTGTGACATGGCCAAATCAGCATTTTTAACTTTAATAAATGCTCGATCATCTCCTGGTTTTATTCCAATATCTTCGTTGACAACGGCTACACAAGCTTTGGAATCGATCCAAAATTTTTCATATTTTTTATTTCCAATAAATGAAATTTCAGATTCGCTGGCGGCTTCTAGTTGTTCCGGTGCAGTAATTCTCTGAGAAGTATTTCCAATTATTTTTCCCTTAAGAATCTCATTTATTTCTTGAATGGTGTAGGATTTCATGAAGTGTATTTTGGTTTTGATTTTACAATAGGTATCAAATAAAAGAATTTACCTTTAAAATTCCTAATAACAACTATTTCATTACTCGATGGAGGTACAAATAGTAGCGTTAAAAGACGGTTCAAGAAAGAGTTGTTACTAAAATAAAAGGACTTATTTTCATTTTTTAGAGTAAGAACATCTTTAATTAGCTGTTGAATTTTTTGTTCTAAAGTAGCAATGTAATTTCCTCTTATTTTTTATTTCTATCTACTAAAATAAGGTGTTTTGTATGCATAGATTTAAGGAGTGTCTTTTAATAAACCTATATTTTCTTCAGCAAAGTTTGTAGGGTACTATTTATTTAGTTTTAATGGATTTGGGAATTAAAAATGTGATAAAAAGAGTTGTAAACGCTTCTATTTATCATCACAATTTAAGAAGGCACACGTTGTAAACGAAAGCCAGATGAGCAATAAAAACGATATGAATTAGTAACACTAATAAAATCAACTTACTTGTCAATTAACAATAAAAAAACTCATAATCAATTGATTATGAGTTTTTTTGTGGAGTCGCCGGGAATCGAACCCGGGTCCAAACAAGCAACTAAAAAGCTTTCTACGCGTTTATTTCCTGATTGAGTTTTCGATAGTGTGCTAGGCCAGAAACAGCCACACACTACTTATCTTCTTAATTTTGAAATCCACCCGAAGCTCATGGAAATCTAGGTTTATTTTTACGGTTCTCCTGGACTGAACGCCACAAACCAAGGCTTTCAAGGAGAATCCAGCTTTCCTATCTGATAGGAACGTGGCGTAATCGTACTATAATTCGGATTATGCAGCTAAAGCGTAGTTATTTTCGCCGTGTAAAATGGTAAGATCTTATATTTACGAGCAAGGTCTCAATGCTCGACGTGCTTACTGATCAATTCGACTTGCTGTCAAAACCAGTCGACCCCTTTTTATTTAAAACCAAATACTGAATTTAAGTCTGCAAATGTACACTTTTTAACTTGAAAAAGTAGTGCTAGAACCATACTCAATTAGTAATACTTTATTCTTTTATTTTTACTCGTCTTTTAATTTGAAGGGATAGTCTCCAAACAATACGGCTAGTTTCCTAACGTCGTATGTTTTTCTGGTAAATTTATTCGAAAGTGCAATTATAGTGACGCTTTCTTTTCTTAACGTAATGTAGGATGATGTGTTCCCATGCCACCAACCGTTGTGAAAATAAAAATTTTGCCCTGTTTGCCAATTAATCATTCGAATACCCAATCCATAATTTTTGGTACCTTTTCTTTCGTTGCTATACCCTTGGTATACTTGTTTTTGAAGATCAGGAGTCAAAAATTTTGAACTATTTCTAGCTCTATCAAATTTCAATAAATCTCGTGGCGTAGAATAAATATTTTTATCGCCATAAATCGCATCCAAGTAGTCTTTGCCAATTTCTATTTTGTTTCCTTTGTAAGAGGTAACGGCAGAATCTTTATCTCTCTCGTAGTCAAAAACATAGGTATTTTTCATGCCTAGTGGTTGAAAAATAATTTGTTTCATCGCATCTTCATAAGAAAGTTTTGTGATTTTTTCGATTATTAAAGCCAACATGGCATAATTAGTATTGCAATAACTAAAGCGTGTGTCTGTTTTAAACTCTAAACCAATATTTTTTGTTGCCATTATGCTCAAAATATCTTGGTTTGTTAATATGTTATGCCTATCCCAAACTGTTTTGTCCCGATCTGTAAAATAGGCATAATTACGCATACCGCTTCTGTGATTCAACAAGGTTCGAATGGTTACATCTGGATAGGGGAATTCCTTTAAAATTGCATTCACTTTTTGATCTAATTCAATCCTTTTTGCATTTACTAATTTTAGAATCGCAGTGGCTGTGATCACTTTACTCACTGAGGCAATGTGTAGTGGAGTAGATTTGGTAATTAGTGTTTTTGCTCTAAAATTAGAATACCCTTCGTATTTTTCGTAAATAATTTGGCCATTTTTAGCAACAAGAAAACTCCCGTTAGCACTATTGTTAGGCCAGTTTTTTTTATAGAAAGAGTCAATAGAAGCCTTTTTTGTTTGAATATATTGAGCGGTTAACTTTGGCTCAGATTCTTTTAAGGGCTTCATTGCAGGCAATGTACTTTTAGGGAGTTGCGCATCATTTAATTCGATTTTCTTTTTCTCTTTATTGCAAGAGCTCAAAACCAAAAAAAGAAGCGATATATGTAGTATCTTTGTGTTTTTTGTAAAATTCATTGTCAAAGTGAT
>JAYTBZ010000195.1:0-8290 GCA_043736705.1 Flavobacterium sp.
GGTGATCTACTTCATCTAAACGAAATTTACTCATAACTCTTTAATTATCATTATTATTTACTTTAACAAAGTATAAAAATATACATAAAAACAACAAAATGAGATAAATATTAAATATTTATCATTCCGTTAACAATTTTTATGTTATTATCTAAATAAAAATCTGCTTTTTGATTTAATTTAGGAATATTATTAAAATCATCTTTATAAACGGCTTCTTTAGCATCGTACTCAAAATGACCGAAATACCTTTCCAAATTTCCTATTTGCGAGATGTAGGCATTAAAACAAATCTGATTATCAATTAACTCCTCTTTATACTGAAATGCAAAATTCGTGATTATTTCAATACCATCATAATTTATTTTGATGTTTTTATAGATAAAATCATAAAAAACGACTTTATTTTGAGGAATATTCATGTATTTATTAATTCCGTTGCTAACTATATCGTTTTCGCTCAGCACATTAAAACTAGAAATCAAAGCCATGAAAACATACTTTCTCGTTTCCTCTCTTTCATAATCGCAAGAAAAGTGACCTGCTTCTATGAGAATGGTTGGTACTCCTAAATACTGCATAGTATCACCAATGCAATTGAGATTAAAGGAATCGTCAAAACGTCCTATTTGATTTGGCAAATACTCCTGAAGTATTTCATTTACACCAGCAATAAGATTAATGGCTTTTAATCTAGTGGCGTTAATTTCACGATTTTCATTGTATGAAGGTGCTAAAAAAGATAGCGTTGCAGGTTTTCCTGTGTTGCTTACGCCAAAAATAGTGCGCTTATCGTGAAGGTTAAAACAATAATCGGGTTTAAACTCTTCAAAAATAGCTCGCAAAAGCTTACTTTCTGGCTGTGTAAGTGTTTGTGAATCGCGATTCAAATCAACTTTGTTAGCATTTTCTCTAGTGTACAAAGCTGCGCCATCAGGATTTAGCATTGGGATACAATAAAAGGTAAATGTATCAAGAAATTTATGTTCGCTTTCTGAGCCACTATTCAAGACATTTAAAAAATCAAACAAGGCTTTTGTAGTAGTACCTTCATTACCGTGCATTTGTGACCAAAGAAATATTTTAATTTTTCCTTTCCCAATCTGATAGGAATAAATGGTTTTCCCTAGAACCGATTGCCCAATAACTTGGAGTTGATTCGCCGTATTTAATTTTTCCAAAATCGGTACGATTGATTCCAAAATAATGTATCGTCCATGTATTGAATGTTCCTTATACTGCTGAAATAATTCTTCTAAATTCATACTACTTTATTTGATTTACAAAAGTAAACATCTTTATATTCACATTTGTAAACAATAAAAGAATGTATAATTTTATAAATGTAAACACTGTTTAGGCTGTTGCGATAGCTCTCTCCATCTGTTTAGAAAACAATTTTTACTTTTTAAATATTTAACAGGCAATTAATATATTATCAATTACTTATATATTTCTATTTGATGTATAAGTTCCAATTTTTATACCTCATAAATCTATTTACAGTTGTGATTTTGGTATTTCAGTTCTTTTTAGTTACATTTGTAAATAGTTTATTTTTAATAATAATTTACAATGGTAAACACAGAGGATTTTATAAAAAGGTTGGAAATTATTCTGGATTATTATAGCTTGAATGCTTCTTCTTTCGCAGATAAAATTGGGGTACAACGTTCCAGTTTGTCTCACCTCCTTTCTGGAAGAAACAAACCAAGCTTGGATTTTATTCTTAAAATTCTAAACGTTTTTCCAGATGTAGATTTGTACTGGATTTTGAATGGAAAGGGAAGTTTTCCAAAAAATACAGTATCGTTTGAAAAATCTGAAAAAATTGAAAATCCTTTTATAGAACAAAATAATATTTCACCTCTCGCCTCAGAAATAATTCCTGAAAATTTATTTTCTGAAAAAACAATGGCCACCTCTATTCCTCAATTAGAGACAAAAAAAATAGAAAATTATAGCAGCACCAAAAATCAGAATGATGATGGTATTGACAAAATTGTTGTTTTTTACAAAAATGGGACTTTTAGAAGTTATGTTCCCAATGAATAAAAAAAATCAAATTCAAGTTTTAAAATTTGTTCGATTCAAAAAATATTCAAATTTGCTTCATTATTTAAAATTAAAATGAAATTACACTTGTTGGAATTTTTACTTTTAATTTATTAAATACCCTTTTTCTGGAATTTTACCTTGTACTCCTATAAAATGTTTTTTTAACAATACCATATCACTTTCAATAGCTCCTGATGGAAAAACTGGATTTCCTAAATTAACTTCTTTTTTTCCAAAATCAAAAGCAACAGGAACTATAGGCACATTTGCTTTTAAAGCTATATAATAAAAACCTGATCTTAATTCCGTAACTTTTTTACGAGTTCCCTCTGGAGCAACAGCCAAACGAAAAATTTCTTTCCTTTGAAAAATAGCAGCGATAGAATCTACTTTATTCAAACCTCCTGAACGATCCAATGGTTCTCCACCCATATATCTAAAATAAAATCCGAAAGGAAAACGAAACAATTCCTTTTTACCTACCCAATTCATCTCTAATCCGGTAATGCCTCTGGTAAAAATTCCCAAGTAAAAATCATGGTTGCTCGTATGCGGCATCACCATCATTACACATTTTTTAATATCGGCATCAATTGTCCCAACTATTTTCCAGCCCATAAGCCTGAAAAATATCCATTTGTAAAATTGTTTCTTCATTCTTTATTATTTAGCACAAAATAAATAATTTAAATCTTATTTTTGAGTAAAACCGCTACCAATGATTAAAAAAATATTCAGTTATCTCCTTCCGATAAAAATTTATGAAACAAAATCTTCATTGAGTAAATCAATTGAAGTGACCTGGACAAATGGCGAATTAGTTTTAGATTCTGAAAATGCAAATTATTCATACGGCAGCTTACAGCGTATTTTAAGATTAGGATTAAAAAACATTGGCTATGAAAAAATAGTTCTCATGAAACAAATTCTTGTTTTGGGTGTCGCGGGCGGAAGCGTCATTAAAACATTGGTGGATGAAATAAAATACAAAGGTAAAATTACCGGAGTTGAAATTGATCCCGAAATAATTAAAATAGCTAACACCTATTTTAAATTGGATGAAGTAAAAAATCTTGAAATTGTAATTGATGATGCTTTCGAATTTGTTTTAAAAACTAAAGCCAAATACGATTTAATCATTATTGATATTTTTCTAGATACGACAATGCCAAATTTTTTATTTGAAACTTTTTTCATCAACAGGGTTTGCTCTCTTTTAAAAAGTCGCGGTTTTATTCTTTTCAATACAATGCTATTAAATGACATTCAAAATTTAAGAAATAAAAAATACGTCGCCGAATTTTTCAAAAATGAATTTCAAATAAAAACCATTCCTAGAGTTGAAATTCATAATGAGTTGATTGTAATCGAAAAATTAAATTAAATATAAACTGTAAATTGTCTTTCTTAAAATTTACAATCCAATAGTCTTAAAGCTAAACAATTATTTTGTACACTTACCTAGTTATTTAAAACTCTGTTGGGATGAAAAAAATTTTAAAAAAATTGCTTCTTGGGAAAACATCAAAGGGTTTTCAACCTAAATTTAACCCCATTCAAAAACGGATTCAGAATATTCAGTCCATTTGGAATAACGATCATCAGGAAGATAATGGAATTGAAAAAATCGTTCGGTTGTTACTGGCTTCATCTCAATTACTTTTCCCAGGAATATACATTAAATATTGGGCCAGCAAAAAAGGAGTCGAATACCAAGATTTAGCTTTGGATTTCTATGTTTTACTAAAAGTAGTTTTTCCTATATTGATTTTAGTAAATCACTGGCATAGTTATCAATGGATTATTTGGATTCTTGTTTATCTATTTTTGGAAACCGTTTTTTATATTCCAACATTAATTTTCGCTTCAGATTTATTTTCAAAACCACGTTCGTACAAGAGATCAATGTTGTTACTTTTCTTTAATTATTTAGAAATTGCATTCGCTTATGCTGTATTTTATTCTATTGATCGTTACTTAAACAGACCTTTCTCTCATTGGTTTGATGCGGTTTATTTCAGTATCGTAACTTCCTCTTCTATTGGTTATGGAGATTATTATCCCATTACGACCATCGGGAAATTCTTGGTAACTACACAAGCATTATTATTTCTGTTTTTTATTGTACTCTTCTTAAATTTCTTTTCCACCAAAGTAAAAACAAAAGGGTATTTTGATCACGATAATCTGGAATAATTACAGCATTTTTCTGGCTTTTTCTAAATCTTCTGGGGTGTCAATTCCAATTCCAACATGAGTCGTTTCGACCATTTTGATTCGTTTACCAAATTCCAGATAACGCAGTTGCTCTAATTTTTCGGATGCTTCCAAAGATCGCATTGGTAAACTGTAAAAATCCAGTAAGGCTTGTTTTCTAAAAGCATAAATCCCGATGTGTTGCATGTAGCGAACGCCCGCATTTTTCTCTCTTGGATACGGAATTACTGAACGTGAAAAGTACAATGCAAATCCGTTTTGATCCACCACGACTTTTACATTATTCGGATTAGTGATATCTTCTTCATTAGTGATTTCACGCATCAAGGAAGCCAAATCTACCTTTTTATCCAAATCGTTTCTAAAAACTTCAATGACTTTTGCCAAAGGTTCGGCATCAATAAAAGGTTCGTCACCTTGTACATTGATTACAATGTCAACGTCTAAATTTTCGACTGCTTCTGCAATTCGATCACTTCCTGATTCGTGTTCTTTTATGCTTTTGATGGCTTTTCCGCCATGAGAAACAATTTCATCAAAAATTAAATCCGAATCTGTTACCACAAAAACATCATCAAATAATTTAGTTTTTATGGCGGCTTCATAAGTTCTTAAAATTATCGTTTTGCCTCCTAAATCCTGCATGAGTTTAGCGGGAAATCGTGTCGAAGCGTAACGGGCGGGAATGACTGCTATTATTTTCATTACTTTTTTATATTTTTAATTTCTTTATCAAAATCTGAAATAAATTTTTGATCTTGTATAATTCTGAATTTTTGGTATTCGGTCTCAGCTTTAGACATTGCCTGATTATGTGATATACTACCTGAATTATTTAGTAATTCATATCGGTTTAATTTTAAAAATGAATCTAAAATTTCAACCCATTCTTTCATTTTTGTTGGAATTTTTCTTTCAGCTTGAAGTTCCGCAAAGTTCAAATACAATTCGACTAATCTGTTCAATTCTCGAATTTCTTTCTCAGATAAATAGTTTTTCGCAATTTCAGTATCCGACTTTAAAATTTTTCCGTCTGGAGAATTTTTCCAAGTTGTTAAACCCATATTTGGTTTTGCAACATCGGCTCTTTTATCAATTATTTCTGCAGCAGTATTCCCTGTAATTGCCCAATGCAATTTATTTTGTACGGTTTTGTAAAAATTGACTGTCAATTCTGATTTCACATCATAATCCATACTGCACTGTGAGAAGATATCTGTTATTTTTTGATAGAATCGTCTTTCCGAGGCTCGGATTTCCCTGATTCTTTCTAATAATTCTTCAAAATAATCCTTCCCAAAAATTTGACCTCCTTGCTTTAATCGCTTATCATCTAAAACAAATCCTTTTATGATAAATTCCTTTAAAGTTTTGGTTGCCCAAATTCTAAATTGGGTGGCTTGCCTTGAGTTTACTCGATATCCAACGGAAATAATAACATCTAGATTATAAAATTTTGTTTGATATGATTTACCATCTTCGGCAGTATGTGCAATTTTTGCACATACTGAACTCTCTTCTAATTCAGCACTATCGAAAATATTTTTGAGATGTTTTGTAATTACTGTCCGATCCACACCAAAAAGGTTTGCAATTGCTTTTTGAGTCAACCAAACGGTTTCGTCATTTACAAAAACATCGACCCGAACTTCTCCATCAGCAGAGGTGTAAAGGATAAAATCTGGATTATTAAAGGGTAATTGTTTCATAGATGTTTATCAGGGAAATGTGGCGGGGATTACTGCCATTATTTTCATTTTTTACTTTTTATATTTCCAAACTAAAGCATAAAACTACTAAACTAATATCAATTTGTGTCCTTTCTTTCATTAAGTAATTCAATCATATTTTTTCCACAATTAATTATTTGCTTATCAGAATAAGTAAGTATTTTTTCTTTCTTAAAATTCTTTTTAATAACTATTTTTGGGGTAAAGTAAAACTCTTTTTTCTCTATAATATTTTTTTTCATAAGTGTGTGAATTTTTGAAATATTATTTATAAATCGGAAATCCTCCAAATTCTCTATTTTTATTATTTTGTTGTTCTCAACATAATATTTGTTTATTATTAAACCTGTTTCTCCACCATTTTGCGAAATTAGAAGAACTAATTTATTATTATAATAATATCCAATTAAATTTCCGCCACAAGTTTTTATATCATCAATATCTAAAATTTTTAATTTGTTTTGCAGTTTTAATTTATCGATTTTTAAAATGTTAATTTCTATATCACTTGGTTTAATATTTTGACAGTAAGATATTTTCAAAGAAATTAGAAACAATAAACAAATTATTTTCTTCATTTTTATTTTATTAAAGTAAACTGACTCATGATTATCACATCTTAAGATATAAAGAACTGAAAAATTTATTCTTCTTTCTTAAATACAACTTTTATCCTACAACACTAATCTACATAATCTTCACCGAAGTCATACTCAAAGAACCCGCCAATAACTTATCATTAAACAAACTGAGTTCTTCGGATTTTCCTTTTAATCCCAAAGTATAAATTAAAGGTAAATAATGTTCTGGTGTGGGAATGGCTAATTGAAAAGCCCTGCTTTGTTTTTCAAAATCAATCAATGGTTGGAAATTCCCGTCCAATAAATAATCATTTATTGTTGATCTGGCTTCAATTGCGCAATCGTAACCATAATTATCTTTATCAAAATTTTGAAAATCGACCAATCCTAAATTATGCACGATATTGCCGCTGCCTACAATCAAGATTCCTTTGGTACGTAATACACTTAATTTTTGAGCCAACTCAAAATGGTATTGCCCTGATTTTGTATAATCAATACTCAACTGAATAACGGGAACATTTGCTTCGGGGTATAAATGTTTGATGACACTCCAAGCACCGTGATCCAAACCCCAATGTTCATCTAACTCTACTTCTACTGATGTTAACAATTGTTTGGTTTCTATAGCTAATTCTGGACTTCCTTTTGCCGGATATTGCACGTCGAACAACTCTTGCGGAAAACCTCCAAAGTCGTGAATTGTTCTTAGCATTTCCATTGCAGTTACCTTTGTCCCTTTGGTAAACCAATGCGCAGAAATACACAAAATGGCATTTGGTTGCGGTAAAGTTTTAGCCAAGTTTCGAAAACCAGTCACAAACTGATTTTCCTCGATGGCATTCATCGGGCTACCGTGTCCTAGAAACAAAACAGGCATTTTCTCGGTATTTGAGAAAGAACCTGAGATTTTATGCAAGTCGTTTAATGTGTTCATAGCTATTTTTTTACCGAAAATTCGCAAATTATATACTTTAAAATTAAATTGAAAAATTTGCGAATTTTCGGTTATTTTTAAAATTATTCCACAAAATTCTCATCTTTAAATCCTATTAAATATAATTTATTTTTGGCTCTAGTCATTGCAGTGTATAACCAGCGAATATAATCTCTATTGATGCCATCAGGCAAATACGGTTGTTCTATAAAAACGGTATTCCATTGTCCGCCTTGGGACTTGTGACACGTTATTGCATAAGAAAATTTTACTTGTAAGCCATTAAAATATTCATTGGCTTTTACTTTTTGGAATTGTTTGAATTTGGTTTCTCCTTCGTAATCTTTCAACACTTCCTGATACAATCGGTTGGATTCTTCGTATGTCAACGATGGGGATTCACTTTTAATGGTATCCATTAATAATACTGTTTCAAACGGAATCTGATTGGGGTAATCAATCATCCGAATTTTGACTTTGGCAAACTTAAAACCGTACAATTCCTTGATATTGAAAATTTCTAATATTTCGATAATATCACCATTGGCAATAAAACCGGCTTCATCAGAATCTTTCAACCAAAAATAATTGTTTTTTACCACCATCAGGAAATCGCCTGTAGAAAGTTCACTTTCTTTATCAAGGATTTTAGTTCTAATTTGCTCATTGTATTGATTCGCTCTTTTATTGGAACGAACAATAAAAGCGGTGTCTTCTATACTATAATTACTGTAGGCAGAATTGATGGCATCTTGTATATCGTACCC
>JAYTBZ010000196.1:0-3757 GCA_043736705.1 Flavobacterium sp.
CATGCTTTAGAAATAAAACCAACTGCAATGATTGATATTTCAGACGGATTATCATCAGAAATTATGCATTTGTGCAAGCAATCTAAAGTGGGTTGTAATTTATATGAAGACAAATTACCAATAGATCCTCAGTTTATAAATGTGTGCGAAGAATTTAATATTGACAGCACTACAGTAGCCATAAACGGTGGCGAAGATTATGAATTGCTTTTTACCATAGCCATGGAAGATTTTGAAAAGATAAAAGGCAATCCTAATTTTACAATTATTGGACACATGACACAAGAAAGTGAAGGGATTCATTTAGTTACTCGTGCCAATACAAAAATTGCTTTGAAAGCGCGTGGGTGGGATGCATTGACGCAATAAAACGTATTGTAAGTAAACAAAAACGACACTCTTGTAGTGTCGTTTTTGTTTTTGATTGAGCTTGAAAATATTAAAAAAGTAATCCTTTGCTTTTGGCAGCTAGAACTAAGTCGCTGTCGCTACCCGATTCTACCTTTAATAATCGTTTTAAATTTGATTTTCTGTTATCGATTGCTCCCAAAGAAATTGGAATGTATTGCGAGAAATCCTGTAACTTCGTTCCTTTAGACAAATGAAACAAAATTTGTTTGTCAAATAAATCAACTTCTATACTTCCTTCCTCCGATTGCGCAAGCATTTTTAAAACCGAATCACTATAATACTGTTCATTGTTTATAATTTTATTAAAAGCATAAATCAGCTCATCAAAAGTTAAGTCGTTCTTGATAACCAATCCACTTGGATTTATAGTTTTGATAATCGTTTTTATCTTTAAAAGTTCTGTAAACATGGTTAGCAAAATAATTTTGCAATTGGGCATGTATTCTGCTATTAATTTGGCCAAATCTTCCCCAGAATACATATTTTTTTCTTCATAAGGTGGCATACTAATATCTAGAAAAGCAATATCAAAATGAGCAATTTCCGAGTTTGTAATAATGTGATACGCTGATTCACAGTCTTTGGCTTGTGTTATAAAAAACTCAAATTGGTCAGATTTGTATCTATTGATCGCGTTTTTATATCCTTCTATAATAAAAGGATGATCATCAACGATTAATATACTTTTCTTTATTTTTTCTTTGTCTGCTGAATCAATCATGTTCCCTTTTAAATTATTTGTTTTAGACTAGCGGTATTGTAATAGTTATGATTGTTCCTTCGTCTTTTATTGATTCTATTGTAACTACCCCACTGCACTCATTTGTTCTGTAGATAATGTTTTGTAGTCCAATTCCTTTTTTGGTATTTTTCACATTAAAGCCAACTCCATCGTCACTTATTTTCAAGATAAGATGATTATCTAACTGATTCAAATCAACATTAACAGTAGTAGCACTTGCATATTTGTTAGTGTTTTGGAGTGACTCTTGTAGCATTCGGAATACGTTTATTTTAACAGCGTTGGATATTATCTCCCACTTTATTTGCGAATCAATGTTTGAAATAAATTTTGATGTATAGGTCTTTTTCTGCTCTTCAAATAACTGATCAACTATAGAAACGAAGTTATTAATTAATTCTGATTTCTCTCTATTTAGGTCATGGGAAATTTCACGAATATCTTGCTCAATGTTTTTCAATTCTGATAAATAGTTCGTTCGCTGACGAACCGCATTTTCATCTGGAAATTTGTTTAATCCGTCCAGATTCATCCTCACTCCAAACATTCTCCCTAAAATGCCATCATGCAATTCCCTAGCTACTCTTTTCTTTTCTTCAATTCTGCCCGTTTCAATAGTATTTTGTTGCGATAACATCAAATTATAAATTTCTTCATTTGCATATTGCTGTTGCTGTTTAAACATTAGCTCTCTATTCTTTGCTCTTTGACTTACAATGATAAATGAAAGCAAGCCCAATAGCCCAATCGCACTAAAAGCATACACTATATTACGGTTTTGAACGACTAAATCCTTATTTTCGCTCTTTATTTCATCTGTTTCGTACTCAATACGGGTGAACTTTTCTCCCATTTTTCGCTCCGCTTTTTGTAAACTGTCATTGATTTTGATGTATTCCTTGGAATAAGTTGCAGCATTTTGTGGTTGTACAATAGACAATTGCTTTAATGAATTTAGAATATCACGATAATTTCTCGATTTTTGTGATAACTCAAGAGCCTGTTCAGCAAACAGTCTTGCTTTTGCAGTATCCTTCTCAGACATAAAATATTCTGATATATTAATTTTACTTGTAATAATACTTGATGTAAGCTGCAAACTATCCCTGATGTGTAACGCCTTAAAAAACAAATCTTGTGTTCCTTCTTTTTCATTGAGTTTAAATTTAGCAAAGGCTAAATTATTTAAAAGAATAGCATACAAAGAAGGATTATTTTGAAATATACTTTTTTCTGCTAAACCTTTCTCAAAATACTTTCTTGCTTCTTGGAAATTTTTCCTGTTTTTACACACAACTCCTATATTATTATGGGCAGTTGCTTTTGGATGCGAAAAGGATGCCATAAAGCTTTCATCTATACTTGCTAAAGCCTTGTCAAGACATATCATTGCATTTTTATAGTCTTCTAGTTCATTATAAATTAATCCTAAAAGATTGTAGGCTTCGAATAATATGTCGTTATAATCCCTATTCTTTATAATTTTTAAAACTTTTAACACAGTTTTTTCGGCTCCTAAAAAGTCGCTTTGATTAAATTGTAGATTAGCTTTTTTTATTATCGTAGTTGCTATTTTATAATTATCATCTAACCGAAGATATATTTTTAATGCTTTATTATAGTAAAAAAATGAACTATCGGGTATCCCTTGGGAGTCATAGTAATCTCCTAAATAGGTATTCCCTTTGGCCATACTGAAAACATCCTGCTTCATTTCAGATTTATCAAGAGTCAAACTAACTATCTTTTTATATTTCTGCCAGTTTTCTAGATTGTAATACCGATTGGCAATTTTGAAAAGATTGACACGATGCATTGAATCGTTTTCTTGGGGAAGAATAATTTCTAATGCTTTTTCTATGTATTTTTCTCGTTGAAGGGGAGGCAAATCAAAATTATTGGCGGAAGAAAAATAAACCCCTAAACTATCTTGAGAACTTGAAATAGTATTGGGCACAGTTTTTTTTTGAGTACAGCCATACACCAAAAAAACAAATAAAAGAATTAAATAAAAAAGATGTCTCAATAGTTATGGTGTTGTCCAGTCAAAAATAGGAAATAAAACTATTGGATATAAAAAAAGCTCCCAAAATAATTGCAAGCTTTTAGATAATAAAATATGTATTATTTTTAGTCACTTTTTTTGCCTCCTCCACCAGTTGCAACAACGCCTCCATCCACATCTAGTTTCACATTTTCGATTTTAAAGATCTCTGTTTTGCTGTCTTTTTTTTGTATGGTAGTGATTTGTCCGTTTGAAGTAAATGAAGTTAATACCAATGCAAATGAGAATAATCCGATTGTTACGATTGCTTTTTTCATAATTTAAACTTTTATGTTGTTATTTATTTGTTTGGTTTTAGAACTGCTTAGAAATCAGATTCTGAAATAAAATTACATAGAAAGCTTCGTGAATTCTTACAAAAAAGAGGGTTTATGGTAGAGTGTAGTTGTTTGAGTGTGAATGAGTATCAAATTAGAGTGAATGATTGTTTTTTAGATTTCAAGGTAATTCCCTTTGGAAAAATTAGAGATAATCAACTCAATATTGAATTTATAAGTTTTAGAAAAAGGTATTTTTACAGCACTATTTTTTATATAACA
>JAYTBZ010000197.1:0-1672 GCA_043736705.1 Flavobacterium sp.
GGCAATAGGATTAGAAATTTTTAATCTTTTTGACAACCAAAACGCTATTACCAATACGTGGGTTCGGGATGTGTATTCTAAAAATCAATATGCAATTCCCAATTATATGACCACAAGAGTTTTTAATGTTAAGCTAACTGCAAAGTTATAACCGTTAAGAATCAGTAAAGTTTAACCCAATTTTTATTCGTTAAATCAAGTGGTTAATGCCGTTACCGTTTTTAAAAATGATTACATTTGAATATTAATAGTACAACAAAATGAAAAAATTACATATCACAATCTTAGGAATTGCAATTTTACTTTTAGCCAGTTGCAAAGAGGAAGTTGAAAAACCTAAAGTGACTTACGATGGAACTAGCAAAGCAAGAGGACTACTCAAGGCAGATTCTACTCAGATACAAATTGCCGATTTACCACTTCAAATGGAAGGGACAGATTATTTAATCCATCCTGTTGGTGATTTGAGTATTCGAGAACGAGGTGTGAAGTCCAGATATGGTTCTTCTAGTGTAAATGATTTGAGTTTTACTATATCAAATTATGGTGAATTTGAAATTACGGGTTTCTTGCAAAATTTAAAATTTCAAAAAGTAAATTCCGATTCTATAAAAAAACTAACGGATAAGCCCGTTTTGATTCAAACAGCTACCTATTTAAAGTCGGTTGCCGATAAAACTTCGAATCAAATTATGGTATACACGATGGTGGATATGGATACCAATAAAGACGGAAAGTTAGATACAAGTGATATTAAAGCTTTATATTTAAGTAAGATAAGTGGGGAAAATTTCACCAAAATATCATCTGATTTTCAAGAATTAATCGATTGGAAATTGATTGAATCTAATAATCGTTTGTACTATAGAACGGTTGAAGATACCAACAAGAACGGACAGTTTGATAAGAAAGACGTAGTCAATTACTATTACATTGATTTGTCTAAGAAGGAATGGAAAATAATTGGCTACGAGCCAGTTTAATACACCATATTCTAAATCAAAATATCACTTTCTAAATCAGATTTTTCAATGGTGAAATCAAATCCTAATTGTTTTACTAACTGAATAACCAAATTTTTATACCAGTTTTCAGATTTGGGATGAATGTATATTTTTTCGATTAAGAGGTTAATATCAACATTAATTTTTAACCCTTCATTAATTTTTACTGTGCTATCGCCAATATCAGTCAGGATGCGTACTTCACCTTCATATTGAAAACTTTTCCGTTTGAATAGAAAAGGAAAAAATAAATCTTCAAACGGAATGTGCTCTTTTTTGTAGTCGATATAATTTACTTCGCCGATATATTGATTAAAATTTATTTCGGGTGCCAATGCTTTTTGTAAGCGCCCAATTGTAGATTGAATTGCCAATCCCTCACTATTTTGAGTAAAAATTTGCCACATAGCAAAGGATTCATATTCATTAATATGCCAGCTACTAATGGCTACTTTCTCCCGATGTATTTTATAGTAGTTCAAAAAGTCGGGATTATCAATCGACAGTTTTTTAATCTCCTCAAAAGTAGGTTCGCTAAAAGTACCTTCATACTGATCTTCGAATTTATCGGATCGTGACATGAATAGTTTTTGCGACAGCAATAAATCTAAAAACTTAGACAAATCAAGGTATTTCCAAACTACGGTGTTGGGATCAGTAGGAAGTTT
>JAYTBZ010000198.1:0-1670 GCA_043736705.1 Flavobacterium sp.
TACAGCAAAACCAGTATTATACGTTTGTAATGTAGATGAAAATTCAGCAGTAAACGGAAATAAATATGTAGATCAAGTTCGCGAATTAGTAAAAGATGAGGATGCTGAAGTTATTGTACTCTCTGTAGGTGCTGAGGCTGATATTACTGAATTAGAAAGCTACGAAGAACGTCAAGTTTTTCTAGAGGATATGGGATTGACTGAGCCGGGAGCTTCGGTTTTAATACGTGCTGCTTATAAATTATTGAAACAACAAACTTATTTTACCGCAGGTGTCAAAGAAGTTAGAGCTTGGACCATCAATGTAGGTTCTACTGCGCCACAAGCTGCAGGAGTAATTCATACTGATTTCGAAAAAGGTTTTATCCGTGCCGAAGTTATTGCGTACGAGGATTTCGTTCAGTACGGTTCTGAAGCTAAATGCAAGGAAGCCGGGAAATTCAAAGTAGAAGGAAAAGAATATATCGTTAAGGATGGTGATGTAATGCACTTTAGATTTAATGTGTAAATAAATAGTCCTAAAAGTCGAAAGTATTAAAGTCGAAAGCTAGTAATAGCTTTCGACTTTTTTATGAACCTACTTTCAGCTTTCCACTTTAAGAATTTTCCATCAATCTCTTTTTTCTAAGACAAAAAAGGAGCTTTCTTTGGTCGCTCTTTTTCATCAAGAAAAAATAAGGTTGATTGTAAAAATGCTTTCCGTTGCAATCTGGGGTAAAAATCGATCTACGAAAAATAAAATTTCGTTTTTTCTTATTAGTTTTTGAAACCTGGGAATCAGTAGCTAATTACGTTGTTGCTATTTTATTTTTACTACTTTTAAGAAAAACTAATCGTTATGAAAATTATAGCCTTTGGCGCAAGCCCCAGCAAAAATTCTATAAATAAAAAATTAGCAACTTACGCAGCCAATTTATTTGAAAATGTCGATGTGGAGGTGTTGGATTTAAATGATTTCCAAATGCCGATATTTACGGTAGATATCGAAAAAGAAATTGGTCAACACGAGTTAGCAAAAGCATATCTTGCTAAAATTGTTACTGCAGACATTCTAATAGTTTCAATGGCAGAAAATAACGGAAATTATTCAGCGGCTTTCAAGAATATTTTTGACTGGTGCTCTAGGATAAATGCTAAGGTTTTTCAGGATAAACCAATGTTATTAATGGCTACTTCACCAGGTGCAAGAGGCGGTTCCAGCGTTATAGAAATCGCTAAGAAAGCTTTTCCTTTTTATGGAGGCAATGTAAAAGCAACGTTTTCATTACCAAGTTTTGAGGCTAATTTTGATGTAACAAAGGGTAAAATTTCCAATACGGAATTGGATAATCAGTTGAAAGAAATCGTTAAGAATTTTTAATTTTTTCAATCCTTTAAGGTTTCAATTTTTCACTAGAAAATGTCAATATCATTCTTGATAACTTTGGAGGCTTCCTATTTTAAATTTTATCGAATTACAGTACATTAGCACACTCGAGAGCTTTGCGCGTAACAAAGCCCGAACTGAACGAAGTTAAAATCCACAAATTCTACAATGTCCGAACAAAATCAATATACCGAAGATAATATTCGGTCACTCGACTGGAAAGAACACATTCGCATGCGTCCCGGAATGTACATCGGAAAACTGGGAGATGGTTCTTCAGCAGATGATGGTATTTATATTTTGG
>JAYTBZ010000199.1:0-3754 GCA_043736705.1 Flavobacterium sp.
ACACAGTGGAAAAAGATATACTTACAAGCACAATGATCTTGAAAGTATGGAAAAAAATCTGCAACGTGCTACAAAAATGGCTACTGAAACAGGTGGTGGAATATTGTTCATCACCGAAGGTGTTTTTGGAATGCGCGGGCAACAAGGAAAATTGAAGGAAATTGTAGCTTTAAAAGAAAAGTACAATTTTCGTTTGTTAGTTGATGATGCACACGGTTTTGGAACCTTAGGAAAAACAGGAGCTGGAGCAGGCGAGGAGCAAGATTGTCAAGATGGTATTGATGTTTACTTTTCTACTTTTGCAAAGTCGATGGCTAATATTGGTGCTTTTGTGGCTGCTGATAAAGATATTATTGATTATTTAAAATACAATTTACGTTCTCAAATGTTTGCCAAAGCTTTACCCATGATTCAAACCATTGGTTCGTTGAAACGTTTGGAGTTGTTGCGTAATCATCCAGAATTAAAAGATAAATTGTGGGAAAATGTTAATGCACTACAAAACGGATTAAGAGAGCGTAACTTTAATATTGGGGATACCAATACTTGTGTTACACCAGTTTATCTAGAAGGAAGTGTGCCAGAGGCAATGATTATGGTAAATGATTTAAGAGAAAATTATGGTATTTTCTTGTCGATAGTAATTTATCCAGTAATTCCAAAAGGTATTATTTTATTGAGAATGATTCCTACTACATCACATACTTTATCAGATGTAAATGAAACACTTACTGCTTTTGAAGCAATTCGTGAAAAATTAGAAAATGGTACTTATAAAGAAATAGCAAGCAGAACAACGGTTGATTTAGACGCCTAGTTTTAACAGATTTTATTAGTTTAAAATATTTCCATCAGCTTAAGTTGGTGGATTTTTTTTGCATTGATTCAAAAATTAATAGTATATTACATTAACTTAAATTTAAAATTATGAAAAAAGTACTAGTAGTATCATTCGTTTTTGTGAGTCTTTTTATTTCCTGTAAAAAAGAAAAAGAAGCGATTCCAGTGATAGTAAAAGAAGTAGTTTCAGAAGCAACATCAGAATGCTATTCTTCGATTAAGAGTAAAGATACGGTGTCGATGGATTTGAAAATCGATAAAGATTCAACTGTTGTTGGCAACTTGTGTTATCGATTTTTCGAGAAAGATAAAAATGACGGTACTGTGATAGGAAAACTGCAAGGTGATACTCTTATTGCCGATTACACTTTTATGTCTGAGGGAGTTTCTTCTTTACGCCAAGTTGTGTTTGTAAAAAAAGGGAATACGTATGTAGAAGGTTTCGGAGACATAATTACTGATTCCAATGGAAAAGTAACTTACAAAGACCCACAAACGTTAAAATTTGGCGATGGTGTCGTACTAGCAAAAGTAGATTGTGAGCAATAATTGTTAACCATGTTTTATAAGTTTTAAACAGAAATTCCGATTAGTATGATTTATAATAAATTCAGAATCATCTGAGTCAATAATCTCTTAAACCGTGTTTTTATATGCTCTTGATGTAAGTACACCTTCGTTTATGAACAACAGGATTAAAATGTTTCCATAAATTTTGAATAGCCAAGTTGTTTGCTAATTCTGGTGTTCTATAGCAGTTGAGTATGCCTTTTTCTTTAAATGTTTCGTAACACTCTTTAAAAAGGATAGCGGTTACGGCCTTATTTTGATACTCTGGCAATACACCAATAAGGTAAAAAATTACATTTTTACTTTGTCTTTTTGCTTTTAGCAAATGTAAGAATCCAAAAGGAAACAAATTACCTTTAGATTTTTGTAAAGCCTCAGCAAAATCAGGCATTACAATACTAAACGCTACAATATTATGGTCTTTATCTTCAACGAACTTTATGAATTCAGGATTGATAAAACTGATGTATTTTTTCTTAAAATATTCTTTTTGAGTATCCGTGATCGCTACAAACGAAGATAAAGAGGCGTACGATTTATTGAATAGATCAAACATTTTATCAACGTGTGGCATTACTTCTTTGGTTGTTTTAAAATTGAGCGGACTTAATTGATACCTTCTTTTTACCAATTCGTTTGCTTTTTCAAAAAACTCTAATTTTACGTTTTCAAAAGGGAATTTACTCTCTAAATATTCTTTCTCAACATTAAAACCTAATTGCTCAAAATGGCGAGCATAATACGGATGATTATACCATGTAATCATGGTCCCAATTTCCTCAAAACCTTCCGTTAAGACTCCTACTTTATCTAAATTTGAAAAACCCATAGGTCCTTCAACATGATCTAAATTGTTTTTTCGTCCTAGTTCATATACTTTTTCCAGTAATGCTTTTGTTACTTCAATATCGTCAATTACATCAAACCAACCAAAACGAGTTTTGGTTTTTTGTTGATCATTTACCTCGCTCCAATTAATAATCGCTGCAATCCTACCAACAATTTCATTATTTTTGTACGCGATGTAAAAATAGGCTTCGGCATTTTCAAAAGCCGGATTTTTGTTTTTATCAAAGGTTTCCAGCTCATCTGCAATAATGGGTGGCACCCAATATCTATTGTTTTTGTAAAGTGAAAAAGGGAATTTAATATAATCGGTTAATTCACTTTTTGTAACTACTTCTTTTATTGTAATCATTATCCTTTTTTTGTCTTTTTGGCTCTTTTCTCGGCTTTAGTACCCGTATTTTTATCCTTATTGTCAATGTTTATTCTCACCTCTTTATACTTTGCATCATAACGCCAGGAAAAACCAATACCTCCATACACTATAGATGGTGTCGTTTTCAAGCTGCTACTAATTGAGGCGTCTATTTGCATGTCTTTGTTTAATAAATAAGCAGCACCTCCACGAACAATTGCGTCACTATAAAAATCACTTTTAAAGCCTTGGTTTTCTACAAAACCTGACCATTTATCATTGAATCCTTTTGTTAAGGTTAATACGTAACCATAACTAGGATAGTCAGTTGTTATGTAATCGGCAATGATATTGGTAACAAAAACCCATGTTCCGTCTCCTAAATGGTTTTGTGTAATCAACATAATTTTTGGAGATATGCTGGATTCAGGAGAAAAAGAATATGGATTATCCGCCATGGTGAAATTAGCCCCTGCAAATACGGAAACAGCAGGAATTAATTGATGCCAATTGAAAGCGCGATTGGCTTTCCAACTGTAAACATTTACCTTTTTTTCGTAATTTTTAAATGGATCGTAAATTAGATATTTGGCTCCTAAAACGGTTTGCTTTAGCGCTGATCTATTAGAGTTATTGAATAATGTAGTGAATTTCTCGTTTTGGTATTGCAAATCGGCTATCAATTCTAATTTTTCCATGAACAATCCCCATCTTAATGTGGCATCAATCCCAAAACCATTGGCGTCATAATTTAATAAATTATGTTTTTGTTTAATTCCATAAATGCCTGTTTCTATTTGAATTACTGATTTTCCAACTGCAAAAGCGGACATGGTTTCACCTGGTCTATTAGAATTGATTTGATCCGTATGTTGTCCATAATGAATACACGGAATCATAAAAATGGCTGCGGCAAGTAAGGTTTTGAATTTGAACATATTATTTTTTTTGGGTTAAAAAGTAATAACGCTTTTCAAATGTACTATATTTTATTATTTATTTAAGAATGATATTCTAATTTTGAACGTTGGATTTATTAATTTTGAAAAAAATATACGTTTATGCAAACTGCTTCATTTTCCGGTTTTATAAAAGCACTTTTTTATATGGTTGCTTTCTATTACATTTTTAAATTTTTGGCGA
>JAYTBZ010000200.1:0-8265 GCA_043736705.1 Flavobacterium sp.
GATTTTTTAATTAGTAGTTATGTATTGGATAAAGTTCAAATATAATCAATAAAAAGCAAAAAAACATTCGGCTGACTTTATCAAATTATATTTTTTAACCCAAAATAATCTATTTTAAAAAATTTACCCCATTAAAAATATACTTATGCAAAAAATAATGAACTAATTAATAAAAAATACCCCCTAATTTCTATTGATTGAAAAATTATTTTACTTTTACACAAAAAAATTATTCAGTTAATTTAGACAGTTATGGCAAAAATAAAATTAGAGTACATTTGGTTAGATGGTTATGAACCTACTCAAAACCTGAGAAGCAAAACTAAAGTTGAGGAGCATGAAAACTTTAAGGGAACACTTGAAGAAATTGGAAATTGGTCTTTTGATGGATCATCTACAAAACAGGCCGAAGGCGGTTCCTCTGATTGTTTATTGGTACCCGTAGCTATATATCCAGATCCTACTCGCATCAATGGTTACTTAGTAATGACCGAAGTGATGAATGCTGATGGCACACCACATTCTTCAAACGGCAGAGCTACTATTGATGATGATGGCGATTTCTGGTTTGGATTTGAACAAGAGTATTTCATAATGGATACTAAAACATTGTTGCCATTAGGATTTCCAATTGGAGGTTATCCTGCTCCACAAGGTATGTACTACTGTTCTGTGGGTGGAAAAAACACACACGGAAGAGCATTAGTAGAAGAGCATGCTGATTTATGCATTGCAGCTGGAATTAACTTTGAAGGAATCAACCAAGAAGTTGCTTGTGGCCAATGGGAATTTCAATTGTTTGCGCAAGGAGCAAAAAAAGCAGGAGATGAAATTTGGATTGCCCGCTATTTATTAGATCGATTAACAGAAAAGTACGGATATTATATTGATTACCACCCAAAACCATTAGGCGATACCGATTGGAATGGCTCGGGAATGCATGCTAATTTCTCTAATGAAGTTTTAAGAACATGTGGTTCTCAAGAAGTATATGAAAAAATATGTGAAGCATTTAGACCTGTAACTGCGGAACATATTGCTGTTTATGGCGCTTACAACGATCTTCGTTTGACAGGAAAGCATGAAACAGCTTCTATCCATGACTTCTCTTATGGCGTTTCTGATAGAGGTTGCTCTATTCGTATTCCGTTGATGACTGTTCAAAAAGGATGGAAAGGATGGTTAGAGGATAGAAGACCCGCATCAAATGGCGATCCTTATAAAATTGCTGCCAGAATTATAAAAACAGTGAATTCGGCTTTAGTGTAACATTATAATACAAAACCTAATTTACGCATCTCATAAAGTGCCTCCTTAAAAGTTGGCACTTTTTTTATACCCTTATTTTTTCAATAACAATATTAATTTAGAATATGTCTCGGTTTTGGCCAACCAAAAAGTATCTTTGTATTACTTAAAATAATTTGTTTATGATTGTCTGGATCTGTTTTTTAGCCGCTGTAATGCTTTTTCTAGCGCTTGACCTAGGGGTTTTTAACAAAACACCTCACATCATCAGTTCGAGAGAAGCGGGGAAATGGACTGCAATATGGGTTACTTTATCCTTTATGTTTTCTGGCGTAATCTATTGGCTTTATGGGACTAGCTATATTGCTAATCCCGATCTACTGGAGCCTAGCACTGCATCTATTAAATTTATTACAGGTTATTTGATCGAATTATCGCTGAGCATAGACAACATATTTGTCATTGCTATTATATTCTCAGCTTTTAAAATTCCACAAAAATACCAACATCGTGTTTTATTTTGGGGCATTTTAGGAGCGATCGTTTTCAGAGGATTAATGATCTTTTTTGGTGTTATGCTGATCAATAAATTTTCATGGACCACTTATATCTTTGGTGCTTTCCTAGTTTATACAGCGATGAAAATGTTGTTTAGTGGCGATGAAGAGCAATTTCAACCTAAAAAATCTTTTGTTTATAGAAGCCTAAAAAAAATTATGCCAATCTCTAATCACATCGATGAAGAGCATTTTTTTGTAAAAAGAAGACACATAACTGCCGCAACACCCCTATTTGTAGCACTTGTAGTCATTGAAGTAATGGATGTTGTTTTTGCTATTGACAGTGTTCCTGCAATATTAGCGATAACAAATGATCCCTTTTTAGTCTTTAGTTCTAATATTTTTGCTATTTTAGGATTGCGATCTATGTATTTCTTTTTGGCTAATATGTTGGCAAAATTCAGTTATTTAGAATACAGTCTTATTGCTATTTTAACTTTTGTAGGGTTAAAAATGCTTTTACATGATTTTATTGAAATACCAGAATGGGTCTCACTTGCATTTATCGCGTTATCTCTTATTGCGGGAATTGTAGTTTCTCTTAGAAAAAATGACAAATAATAAGTTTCATATTCAAAAAAAATAGGCATAAAAAAAGGAAATCATTAGATTTCCTTTTTTTATGCTTTTACAGTTTATCTACAAATTGATTTTTTGAATCTCTGTTTTGTTAACATTTAAAGCAGATAACACTGCATCGATATTGTTTTTATTTACAGTGGTTGCAAAACTAGCAGGAATTATCACAATTCTAAACGTTTGACTTTGAGTCCAACTAGAAGGTAAAGTATTCAAACTAAAATTAGCTGATAAAAAGATATTTACATTAAATCTTGTGTAATCAAAATTAAAATCTAATTCTCCACCATCACTAAAATAATACGTTTGAGGCATCAATTTCCAGATATCTTCCCCATTTACAGTATCATACAAATGGTATACTAAAACGGCATCAGAAGAATATATAGGCGGATTGAATTCAATCAAGCTACTATAGTTATTGTTTGAGTTAAAAGAAGTTGTCACTTCAAACACTTCGGTTCTTGGTGCCGTTTCTACTTCTGTAACTTCACAACTTTGTAGTGTCATCATCCCGATGAAAACCAACAATAAGGTAATTTTTTTCATTAGTTAAGTGTTATTTATTTATAATAAAAAATTGTATCCATTAATTGTGCCAAAATTTATTTTAAAAATAAATGTACTTTTGGTAGATGGAAAAAAAACTCAAATTATATATGTTAATGCTTGGCTGCAAGCCAGAAGGCCGACTTACGGAGCAACACGATATTTTTTTTGGAATTGGAAAATCCGTAAAAGATTTAATCCCACAGATTAAAATTTTTTGGCCTGAAGCCAAAGGAAAAATTCATATTGATGCTTGGCGCGAAGTATCAGTAGTAGATGAATTTACAGTTGACATTATTCCAAAAAACAGTGAAACTCTGGCTATTTCAGAACAATTATTTTTTATCAATCTAGGAGGATATAAAGAAAATGAATTTGAAGAATACCACTATAAAATGCTTGTTGTTGCCAATAAGTTAGCAATGGCAACTAAAAAATCTAAAGCAACTGCATTTTACAAACACTTTGGTTTTAAAGGAGCGGAATCTCACCTTGACGAGAAATACGGAGTCGATATAGACGATAGCTATAAAGTTGAAGACATACTGCCAACCTATTTTAAAGATTTATATTCAATAAAACTAACTAAATCCGAAATTCCATTAGAGCAAAACCCACTGCATGTAGGCTATTTGCAACTCAAAAAAATTAAAGAATAGACGAAACAAAACTTTAAATTTTGAACTAATTATAATAAAAAACTTTACGAAAGGATAATAAGAAAGACCAATAATTTTTAATGTTTACAGATGCTATTTCAAAACCAGAACATTATTTTTTAAAATTTTACTAAAAAATAACAGTTGCGATGGCAAGGCATTTTGCCAATAATCCCATGTATGTCCTCCTGGACGTTCCATGTAATCATGAGCAATTTTGTGGTAAACGAGTCTGCGGTGTAATTCTCTATTCGATTCAATCAAAAAATCATCCACGCCACAATCAAAAATCACTGCGAGCTTATTCGTTTTTATCGTTTCCACCATATTAAGAACGGCATGCGAGGCATATACTTCTTGAGGTACACCTTGAATTCCAAAAACAGGCTCCATCAACTTAGTCAC
Source organism: Flavobacterium sp. (assembly GCA_043736705.1). GTDB lineage: Bacteria > Bacteroidota > Bacteroidia > Flavobacteriales > Flavobacteriaceae > Flavobacterium. The sequence continues at coordinate 4,001 of JAYTBZ010000200.1, forward strand.
TCTTTCCTTGGACTCTGCATTCATTATGTTCCCCATATCAACAGCTCCACTCATACTACCGGCGGCACAAAATAATTCTGGATGCTTTGCTGAAAGATATAGTGCTCCGTGACCGCCCATAGAAAGTCCCGTAATAACGCGACCATTTTTGTCTTTAATGGTTCGATACGTGGCATCTATTTTCTGAATCACTTCTTTTGTTATGTAGGTTTCAAACTGACTTCCCTTATTAATAGGACTATCTAGGTAAAAACTGGAGGTTTCCCCTTCTGGCATAACAATTATAATATTGTATTGATCAGCCAAATCATGTACTACACTCTTATCTGGAGTTTTAGAAAGCCAGTCACCAAAATGCCCATAAGCACCATGCAATAAATACAATACTGGATAATTCAATTTACTTTTCAAATAAGAATTTGGCACAACCACAGCGGCTTTATAAGTCTTATTCATAGCTGTACTGGGAATTTGTAAGGTGTCGACTGTTGCACCAAAACTAAAACTAACCTGCCCAAGCAGAGAGAATAAAAATAACAGTTGAAAATTTTTCATATTCAAATAATTTTTGGTAGAAAGTAAATATACCATTTTCTGAAACATAATTTAAAACTGAAATTATAAATAAAAACCTTTCATTACTGAAAGGTTTTTTATCAATGTCGTTAATAGTTTTAATCAATACTTAACTTAAAGCGATTTACATTTATTTTACCGCCTCAGATCCCGATAAAATCGGGATAAGCGATTCACACCTTTTTTGCTTACATATTTCTTCGATATTGACCGCCTACTTCAAATAAAGCTGATGTAATTTGTCCTAAAGAACAAACCTTAGTCGCTTCCATTAAATGTTCGAATAAGTTTTGGTTTTTGATGGCCGCTTCCTGAAGCGTATTTAAATGTTCATTTACTAAATCCTGATTGGATTGGTGCAAATGATTCAACATGTCTATTTGGTATTGTTTTTCTTCTTCGGTGGCACGAATTACTTCGGCTGGAATTACGGTTGGAGAACCTTTGGAACTTAAAAAGGTATTTACCCCAATAATTGGAAATTCACCAGTATGTTTCAACGTTTCATAATACAAACTTTCTTCCTGAATTTTACTTCTTTGGTACATGGTTTCCATAGCGCCCAAAACTCCACCACGTTCTGTAATTCTATCAAATTCTTGTAAAACCGCTGACTCCACTAAGTCTGTTAACTCTTCGATGATAAAAGCACCTTGTATTGGATTTTCATTTTTGGCCAGCCCTAATTCTTTATTAATAATCAATTGAATAGCCATCGCTCGACGCACTGATTCTTCAGTAGGCGTTGTGATTGCTTCGTCATATGCATTGGTATGCAACGAATTACAATTGTCATAAATGGCATACAGCGCCTGCAAAGTCGTACGAATGTCATTGAAATCAATTTCTTGTGCGTGAAGTGAACGTCCAGAAGTTTGAATATGGTATTTCAACATTTGCGCACGTTCGTTAGCTCCGTATTTATTTTTCATGGCTTTTGCCCAAATTTTACGAGCTACACGACCAATAACTGCATATTCCGGATCTACTCCATTCGAAAAGAAGAATGATAAGTTAGGACCAAAATCATTAATATTCATGCCACGACTCAAATAATATTCTACATACGTGAAACCATTGGAAAGTGTAAATGCCAATTGTGTGATTGGATTTGCTCCAGCCTCTGCAATGTGATATCCTGAAATAGAAACCGAATAAAAGTTTCTAACATTTTTAGTAATGAAATATTCCTGAACATCACCCATTAATCGTAGGGCAAATTCAGTAGAAAAAATACAGGTATTTTGCGCTTGATCTTCTTTTAAAATGTCCGCTTGAACGGTTCCACGCACTTGTGATAAAGTTCTTGTTTTGATTTCATTGTATACATCAGCTGGCAAAACTTGATCTCCAGTAACACCTAAAAGCATTAAACCCAAGCCATTGTTTCCCGCTGGCAAATCGCCTTGGTAGTGTGGCCTATCAACTCCTTTTAGTGCATAAATTTTGTTGATTTTTCCCTCAACTTCTTTTTCAAGACCGTTTTCTTTGATGTAAAACTCACATTGTTGATCAATGGCAGCGTTCATGAAAAATCCTAGCAACATTGGCGCTGGCCCGTTAATAGTCATACTTACTGAGGTCATGGCATGTACTAAATCAAAACCAGAATATAATTTTTTTGCATCATCTAAACAACAAATAGAAACTCCGGCATTACCGATTTTTCCATAAATATCGGGACGTACGTGTGGGTCATTACCGTACAAAGTCACACTATCAAAAGCTGTTGACAATCGTTTTGCTGGTAATCCTGCACTTACATAATGAAAACGCTTGTTGGTTCTTTCCGGTCCGCCTTCTCCGGCAAACATACGAGAAGGATCTTCGCCCTCGCGCTTGAAAGGGTATAAACCTGCAGTAAAAGGAAATTCTCCAGGAACATTTTCCTGCAAACACCAACGTAAAATATCACCCCACGCTTTGTATTTTGGTAACGCAATTTTCGGAATTTGAGAATGCGAAAGCGACTCGGTGTGTGTCGCCATTTTTATTTCTCGATCACGAACTTTGAACGTATACACTGGATTTTTGTACTTATTTACTTTTTCATTCCAAGTCAAAATGATCTCCCAGTTATATGGATCCAAATCCATTTTTACTTTATCGAATTGATTGATTAATAGGTTTAAGAATATTTTATCTTCTGCAGCGCCTACTTTCTCAGATTCTAAAGCAATTGGGAAAATCGAATCTTCATTTATTCCCGCTTTGTTAATTTCAGGGACTTTACCAGAAACCGTTTCCAATGTTTTGAAAATTCCGTACAATTTCTGCGCCACTTGTTCTTGACTTACGGCGGTAACATCATATTTACGGTTACTTTCGGCAATTTCAGATAAGTAACGCGTTCTGTGCGGCGGAATAACAAAAATTTTCTCGCTCATTTCACGCGTGATTTGGAACGTAGATTTCAAATCAGAATTTGTTTTTTCATGGACTTTATCCATAATCGCTTTATACAGCGTATTCATTCCGGGATCATTAAACTGCGACGCTATGGTTCCAAAAACAGGTAATGTATCTAAATCCGTATCCCACAAATTATGATTGCGTTGGTATTGTTTTTTTACATCCCGTAAAGCATCTAGAGAACCCCGTTTATCAAATTTATTGATCGCTACTAAATCAGCAAAATCAAGCATATCGATTTTTTCCAATTGAGTTGCAGCACCAAACTCAGGTGTCATTACGTATAAAGAAACATCAGAATGATCCATAATTTCGGTATCAGATTGCCCAATTCCAGAAGTTTCTAAAATAATGATATCATATTGAGCTGCTTTGATGACTTGAATCGCATCGGCAACATATTTAGACAAGGCCAAATTAGATTGACGAGTAGCCAACGAACGCATGTAAACACGAGGATTATTGATCGCATTCATTCGGATTCTATCACCTAATAATGCACCACCTGTTTTACGTTTGGATGGATCTACAGATATTAATCCGATGGTTTTTTCTGGAAAATCAATTAGAAAACGACGCACTAGTTCATCTACTAGAGATGATTTTCCTGAGCCACCAGTTCCTGTGATTCCCAATACTGGAATTGTGCTGTTTTTATTCTTTTTTTGAATGGCTTCTAAAGTCTTAGCAGCTATATCAGGAAAATTTTCAGCTGCCGATATAATTCTGGCAAGAGCAGTTGGATTTTTTGACTCTAATTCTGCTAACTCATTTGTTAATTTATTTCCAGTAGGAAAATCAGATTTTTGTACCAAGTCATTAATCATTCCTTGCAATCCCATGGCGCGTCCGTCATCTGGAGCATAAATTCTGGTGATTCCGTAAGCTTGTAATTCGGCTATTTCTGAAGGTAGAATTACACCACCACCACCACCAAAAATTTTGATTTGGCTTGCTCCTTTTTCTTGAAGCAAGTCGTACATGTACTTAAAATATTCGTTGTGTCCTCCTTGATAGGAAGTAATTGCAATGGCATTTGCATCTTCTTGAATAGCTGTATTGACTACTTCTTCTACGCTGCGGTCGTGACCCAAGTGAATGACCTCAACACCTGTAGATTGAATAATTCTACGCATGATGTTAATTGCGGCATCATGACCATCAAAAAGAGCTGCAGCAGTAACAATTCTTACTTTATTGTTAGGGATATATGGTATTTGTTGTTCCATTTTATGAATATGATAATTTAAGCCTGCAATTTACAATTTTATTTTAAA
>JAYTBZ010000201.1:0-18724 GCA_043736705.1 Flavobacterium sp.
GATCGATATTCGTCATGAAGCTCAAACGATTGACATTGAATTCATGTCGTATATGGGCGAAAGTGAAATTCCTTTTTGTATCGTTTTCACCAAAGCAGACAAAATAAGTAAAGTAAAAATTGATTCTCATATTGCTGCGTACAAAAAGCAAATGTTTGCCAACAATTGGGCCGAAATGCCACATTACTTTGTAACATCAGCCACAGAATCTACTGGAAAAGAAGAATTATTGAGTTATATTGATGAAGTAAATCAAGAGGTTTTTAAGAATAATAGTCAGTTTTAAAAGCTCAATTTTATCATAACAAAAATCCCTAAAACTTTATCGTTATAGGGATTTCTTTTATAGTGCAACTCCATTTTATTTCGTTAACTCCAATTTTTCAGCAAAATAATCACAGAAATCTTTCATTGTATCGGCCATTTTTTCGTCATCTGTTGCACGTTTAAAAGTTTCAGACATAGCCACCAAAGTTTGGTGAAAAAATATTTTCATTTCGTCAACTGGCATATCCTTAGTCCATAAATCAATGCGCATACTCTCTTTTACCTTGCTGTCCCATATAGACAACATAATTGCCTTGGCCTCTTCTTGATTTACTCCGCCATCTTTTGCAGACCACATTAGTTTTTCTGGAACACGGTTTTCATCTAATTCAATTAGAAACTTAATTTCTGATGTGTTTTTATTTGACATTACTTTTTAGGTTTGTATTTTGATTTTACAAATATTTCTCTGGCATTGGTTTTTAATACGTTTGCTAATGACATATCATTATTTTGCACATACGAACGAACTATTTGCCATCCAATCCAAGCACCAACCTGTCCTGGTGATTCATTATCTATTTCCAAATAAAATTTAGAAAAAGGAGCAGGATTTATAAACCTGGAAATCAACTTCTGATCGTTGCTGTACAACATTTCTTTTTCTATAAAATAGCGCCACATATAGCTCTCATTCTCTTGACACCAAGCAATTTTCTCTGAAGAATATCCCATTTTTTCAGCGTCAGTATAGTCTGGTAAAAGTAAGTCTTTTAGATACAGTTGCTTTCCATGATAAATCATTTGACTTAATAAATCTTTATCAACTATAGGCGATATTTTAAGTCCTGCGAAACTAGATACAATATCTGGAGTAATTTGTCTTTCCTCAAAATTTTGTTTTAAATAATTTGGAAACTGATAAAATTTATGATTTTTTCCCAAATACAATTCTAGTGAAATAACTACCAAACTATCCGCATAAATTGACTTGCTTTTATAATCCATTTCAGAAATTATAGTTATAACTTTTGGAGTTTTTGTTTTTGGAAAATAATATTTAATGTGTTTGAAAAGTGTTTCAACTTCTTTTTTAACAGAATCAAAATTGCCATACTTCTTTTGAACTTCAACATACAACTCCCTCCATAAAGGATCTTGCATTTTACTCAACCACACACTGTTTTCCACTCCATCAGGGAAAAAATAAGGGAATTCTTTTTTGACTTTTTCTAAATCCTGTGGTGGGGTTTCAAAAAAAATTTTATCGAATCGGGTTACATTAACATTCAAAGGAATGGCTGTGACTGCATTTTCAACTTTATTTTTCTTATCGCAGGATAAAATAAAGAGACAAATGACTACAAGAAACAGATATTTTTTCATATATATTTTTTAAATTTGTTATTCAAGAGTGCAGGGCCACAAAAGTTCCAACAAATTGCTTTTGCAAATATACATTCCTGATTTTTAAAACGTAATTATTATGACTAAAAAAAGTACATTAGAGATTGAAAAAGTGAATGCTCATATTGTACACTGGTTGAAAACTTACGCAGAAAATGCAAAAGTAAACGGTTTTGTGATTGGGATTTCTGGAGGGGTTGACTCTGCTGTTACCTCAACTCTGTGTGCACAAACAGGACTTCAGGTATTGTGTGTAGAAATGCCCATACATCAAGCGCAAAGTCATGTAACTCGCGGACGAGAACATATTGAACAATTAAAAAAAAGATTTTCCAATGTAAGCAGCACAGAAGCTAATTTAAGTTCCGTTTTTGAAACTTTTCGTACCATTGTTCCTGAAATCGAAGACACCGCAAAAGTTAACTTAGCCCTTGCAAATACACGTGCACGATTGCGCATGACCACTTTATATTATTTTGCGGGAATTCATGGTTTGTTGGTCGCTGGAACGGGAAACAAAGTCGAAGACTTTGGAGTAGGGTTTTATACTAAATATGGTGATGGCGGGGTTGATTTAAGTCCAATTGCAGATTTAATGAAGTCGGAAGTTTTTCTTTTAGGAAGTTATTTAAAAGTACCAGAGTCTATCTTGACTGCGTCACCAACTGATGGTTTATTTGGTGACGACCGAACGGATGAGGAGCAACTAGGAGCAACCTATACCGAACTGGAATGGGCAATGACTCAAGATGAAACGGGACAATCTGCTGATTCTTTTTCAGGAAGAGAGCGCGTTGTATTTGAAATTTACAAGCGATTGAACAATGCAAATAGACATAAAATGGACGCTATTCCGGTTTGTTTTATGCCAAAATGATAAAAAAATCACATTTTATATTGATTAACAATTAATTACAGAATTTATTTATTAATTTTACAATTCCAATTACAAATAATTCTAAAAATTTAAAATCATGATTAAAGTATGTATAGCCGATAATTATCCTGTTGTGCATTTTGGAGTAAAATCTTACTTTAAAGATAATGCAGAAATATCAATAGTTGCCAATGTTGGTAATTTTTTGATGGTACGGGATATACTGTTAACTAAAGAGATCGATGTTTTAGTTATCGATTTGGAACTGGAAGGTCTTTCCAGTATTTTTGAGGTCAAAGCACTCTTGAAAAATTTTCCAAAAACTAAAATTGTTATTTTTAGTGGTCTTTCCGAACAAATTTATGCTCCAAATGCAATTAAAGCTGGTGTTTCAGGATTCATCCACAAAAAAGAGAAACTAGAAACTTTAGGAATTTCAATTATCAAGGTCCACCAAGGAAAGATAATAATGAATGAAACCGTAAAGAAAAATCTTGCTCTAATCGCCAAACAAAGTAAAAGCGAACGTTTGTATCGAAAGCTTTCTAACCGTGAAGTAGAAGTTTTACGCTATTTAAGTGACGGAAAGAAAAATCATGAAATAGCTGATATTCTGAAACTAAACGAAAAAACAATTAGTACGTATAAATTACGATTACTAACTAAGTTAAATGTAACTAACTTAGTAGATTTAGTAAACAAAGCAAAAACTTTAGAGATCGTTTAGTACCGCGACATAACTCTCCCTAATTTTTTTGAAAAAGAATGGATTAATAAATTATAGTCCATTACCATTGATAAAGGCTCTGTATTATCTGAATTACCTTCGGATGATAGAGAGCTTTTTAATTCTTCGATTATTTTACCTACCAAATACCATCTTAGTGTTAAAATAGTCTCCGATACATTTTGACTTATCGTATCATTTTTAGATTTTGGGAAAATATTTTGTCCCTCCCAATTGTGTAAAATAATACGTTCATCTTCCATCAAAATATCTGTAACTTCTTGTGCAAATTCTACTTGTAGATGCATTAAATACTGCTCTAAACTAAAAGTTTCGTTTTGATGGTAATAATTAATCAAGTTATTAAATATATCTCTAAATAAGGGATTTGCTAATTCTACTTCATCTTCCTGTAAACTCAAATAAATTCTTTGATAGACTTTATATTCCCGTTTTTCAACAACAGTTTCAATTTCACCTTCTAAGTTGGTTCTCAAAAATATATCTTCAAACTCTTCATTCTTATTGCCATACAACAATAAAATTTCTATAATTTTTCGTTCCAAACGATATAGTATATCTATCTTTTCGACATCAATAGGATTCTCGTTTTTTACAACTTCAAATGGTTTTTGACCTGTACCGTCAGGATTTTTTTGTTTTTTTGCAACCTCAACAATATCTTTCTGAATCAATTGAGCTAAAGTACTCACGAGCACTTGCTCAGAAATATCCATGATTCGGGAACATTCCTGAATGTAAATTTCACGCTGAATGCGATCTGGAATTTTAGAAATACTAACTACCATATCCCGAATCAAATCGGCTTTTTTGATGGGGTCATTCTTGGCTTCTTTCATCAAAAGCGAGGCTTTAAATTGAATAAAATCCTTGGCGTTGTTTTCTAAATATATAACCAACTCATCATAAGAAGTCTTCTTAGCAAAACTATCCGGATCTTCTCCATCAGGAAATGTACAAACTTTAACGTTCATTCCCTCTTCCAGAATTAAATCAATTCCGCGAATAGAAGCCCGTAAGCCCGCAGCATCACCATCAAAAAGAACGGTAATATTTTTTGTTAATCTATTTATTAAGCGTATTTGGTCTGGTGTCAAAGCCGTTCCTGAAGAAGCGACTACATTCTCAATACCAGCTTGATTGAACTGAATCACATCAGTGTATCCTTCTACTAAAAAACAATTATTCAACTTTGCAATGGACTGTTTGGCCTGAAATATACCATACAACACCTTACTTTTATGATACAATTCGCTCTCTGGTGAATTTAGGTATTTTGCTGCTTTTTTATCATTGGTTAGAATCCTTCCGCCAAAACCCAGCACTCTTCCAGACATACTTTGTATAGGGAACATTACACGCCCTTTGAACCTGTCAAAAGGCCTGTCTTCTCTGGGAATTGTGAGTCCTGTACTTTCCAGAAATTCTAATTTATATCCTTTACCTAATGCTTCCTTGGTAAAAGCATCCCAAGCTTCAGGAGAATAACCCAATGCAAATTTCTTTATAGTATCATTGGTAAATCCTCTTTCTTTGAAATAAGAATAGCCAATTGCTTTCCCTTCTTCCGAGTTTAAAAGTGTATTATGGAAATAGGTTTTTGCAAATTCAGAGACCAAATACATACTTTCCCGAACATCAGTATTGGCTTTTTCTTCATCTGTTTGTTCTGTTTCTTCGATTTCGATATTATACTTTTTGGCTAAATACCGAATGGCTTCCGGATACGTGAATTTTTCGTGTTCCATCAAGAACGCAACCGAGTTTCCCCCTTTTCCTGAACTAAAATCTTTCCAAATTCCTTTGGCGGGAGACACCATAAACGATGGTGAACGCTCCTCAGAAAACGGACTTAATCCTTTGAAATTGCTTCCTGCACGTTTCAAATTTACGAAATCACCTATCACCTCCTCAACACGAGCAGTTTCGAAAACAGTATCTATAGTGGCTTTTGAAATCAAATTAGTATGGGCTAAAGTTGCAAAAGGTCAAAGTTACAAAGTTTTTAAAGATATAAACCCTTTCAGAGTTTGAAACTCTAAAAGGGTTCTTAAAAAACTAACTAAAACAATTGCTAATTAAAATCAAAACGTACTCCTAAAGAAACGTTGTTTTGTTTCGCAGTATTATCCTTAAACAGTGGATTTAAGTCATATTTCAAGTATAAACTAGTTGCTTTATAACCAACGTATGTACTTAAACCATATATAAAATTACTGGTATTGAAATCCCCTCTCGTTATCACTCTAGACTTGTAAGAATCATTATCGTATTTGATGTATTGCTTCGATTTTAAATTGACGCCTACAAATCCTCCTACTCCAAAACGGAAACTATCGTGCGTTTTATAATAGGTTTTCCCATCTCTATCTTGTGTTTTTGTAAAATCAAATTCAAGATGCGCTGGAAATACTAAATTAACATTTTTGAAACGAGAATCTTCTTGCTGTAAAGCATTAACCTCTAAATTTGTCTGATTTCCATTTACTACAAAATTTCTATTAGCAGTGGCTCGCAAATTATTATATAGTAATGACAAACCATATTTGGCATGCAGCAAATTACTTTTTTCTAAAATTCTAGTGTTATAAGTTACACCCAATTCATAAAAATGCGAACCTAAATACCTAAAATCAGATTTTTCAACAGAACCATCTGTAACAACGTTATTCAAACCAGCTGCAAATACGAGTTGTGATGTTGTTCGTTTTTGTCCATTAATGGTATCTTTATTATGTCTATTTCCTTGATAAGAAATCCTCCATCCACGTATAGAGTCTTGCTCTTTAATTTTTCCATCCACTTTATCTTGAACCAAATTCTTCAGTGCTTCCTGTTCGATTGCTACTCTGGATTCAATATTTACTGCTCTTGCTTCAGCAAATAATATCTTTTTTTTGTCTGCTTCTTCTTTGGTAATATAGCCTTTTATGAGTTGGCTATTTACAGCCTCAACTTCTATTTTCAAGGCAGCTTTCTCTTCTTTTGTAATTACTTCAATTTTAGATGCAATTATTTTTGCTCGTTGTTCAAAGGATTCTTGTCCTAGCATTTTATTTGCAAAAAGACATAACAGTGTTACTAAGTAAATTGTGAAATTTCTCATGATGATTGTTTAAAAATGATTAATGATTGTTTTATTCTAAGTTACGATTGGCTAATGCTACTTTTACCGTCTGGTAATTCTTGTTTACTTTACTGATTACTTTTTCTCTAAAGGAAAGCTCTAATTCTCCATCAACCTGCGAGAGTAAATTACTTGCATTTACATGTACAACTGGTTTTTGGTTTAATTGATTTTCTTGTTTCGAAGGATTTCCTGCAACTGCTAATAGTTCGTCAACTGTAACATCGCTAGTTTTTGATGTGATTAATTTTTGTTCTAATTGTTGATTATTGATTGAAACCGCTACTACTTGATTTTGATTTGAATTAGAACTAACTATATCCGATTTTTGTTTTAAAATTGGATTTTTGATACTTCCCTGATTTGTTTTAGATACGACTGCGACGGCTTCTTCTGATTCTGTTTGAAGTTTTACATTAGTATCAGAAACTACAGTCGGTTTAGGCGCTGCGTCATTTTGAATAACAACATCCTTTTTTTGATTGATAATTTCACTGCTATTTTGATTGAAATAAACTGTTCCTAGCAATACAAACCCAACAAAACTAGCTGCTATATACATCCAGGGGAATTTAGTTTTTGGTTTTTGCTTCGCCTGCTCGGTATTGCTTGGGTCAGCAACTGTGAGCATTGCATCTAGTTTATTCCAAGCCATTTCTGAAGGTTGAATTTCCCGAGCATTTAATTGCTTCCTGAACTGTTTCTCTAATTTATTCGGTTCCATTGCTGTAATTTTTTAACTTGTTAATCTGTCCCTGCAACATTTTTCGAGCATGTGACAATTGCGACTTAGAGGTTCCTTCAGTAATCCCTAACATACTGGCAATTTCTTGATGTTTATACCCTTCAATAGCATATAAATTGAAAACCATTTTATAACCATCCGGTAAATTATCTATCAAAAACTGAATGTCTGCTGTAGAAAATTGACTTTCAATGTTGTTGAAACTTTCTTCAACATAGTTTTCCTCTTCACTATATTTCAGTTTTTTGTTTACTCGAATAAAAGAAATACATTCGTTGACCATAATTCTTCTAATCCATCCTTCAAAACTTCCTTTGTGTTGAAAATTTTTCAAGTTGGTAAACACTTTCATAAAAGCAGTAATCATGATATCTTCGGCCTGATGAATGTCTTTTATGTATTGTCGGCAAACGCTTAACATTTTTGGCGCAAATTGCGTGTAAATTTTCTGCTGTGCATGCCGATTGTTTTCGACAGCCAACTGAATTAATTCGTGCTCATGCTGATGTAAGTTGATTACTTTCAAAATTTTTATAAAGTGTTTCTATGAGTATAGACGATTGACAATGCAAAAAGGTTGCATGTTAAAAATAAAGAAATTTGATTTTAAAATTAAAAAAACCAAAAAGTCAATAAAATTGATAGTTAACGAGAGAAAATTATTTTAAAAAAAATTATTTTTTTCTTTCAATGACATAATTTACCATCAAAATCAGCGCGTCTTTAAACTCCGAGTCTGTATAGTTATCAAGCAATACAAGTGCTTCTTGCTGAAATTGAATCATTTTATTTTCAGCATAAAGCAATCCGTTATTGTTTTTTACAAAAGCAATAACTTCTTTGACGCGTTTTTTATCTTTATTATGGTTTTTAATAGAATTGATAAGCCATGTTTTCTTTTTTGAAGTACACGTATTCAAAACATGAATAAGAGGCAGAGTCATTTTTTGTTCTTTGATGTCAATTCCGGTTGGTTTACCAATGGCATCTTCTGAATAATCGAACAAATCGTCTTTGATCTGAAAAGCCATTCCTATGAGTTCGCCAAATTTGCGCATGTTTTCTACCTGAACTGCATCTTCAATAACTGATTGTGCACCAAGTGCGCAACAAGCCGCAATAAGTGTAGCAGTCTTTTTTCTAATAATTTCGTAATAAACGTCTTCTGTGATATCAAGTCTTCGGGCTTTTTCAATTTGGAGTAATTCGCCTTCACTCATTTCGCGAACAGCGACAGAAATAATTCGAAGTAAATCAAAATCGCCATGATCAATAGAGAGCAGTAATCCTTTAGACAACAAATAATCACCTACTAAAACGGCAATTTTATTTTTCCAAAGTGCATTAATAGAAAAAAAACCTCTGCGACGGTTGCTATCATCCACCACATCATCATGAACTAATGTAGCCGTATGAATCAATTCAATTACGCACGCACCACGATAAGTTCGTTCATTTACTATACCTGATGAAACCATTTTTGAAGTTAAGAAAACAAACATGGGACGCATTTGTTTTCCTTTTCGATTTACGATGTAATACGTTATCCTATTTAACAAAGCCACTTGTGAAGTCATTGATTCATAGAACTTTTTTTCGAAAAGTTCCATCTCATCAAAAATGGGCTGTTTTATTTGTGAAGTGACATTCATTTGCATTCCAAAGATACAATTTTGAGACAAAAAAACTGTAAAGAAATATAAGTAAGTGTTTAATTTAAGAAGCATCTTAGTGTGCTTTAAAACAATCACGAATTACGATTGCTAATACCACTACTATTTAACCTTTATTTTGTACTTTTATATGTTATTTTAACATAACTATTAAACCTTTTATCCAAAAAACTATCAAATTAAAATAAACCAAAAACCCCATTATTATGAAATCAAAATTTTTAGTACTCGGACTGACCTTTAGTATCCTTACTTTTACCAGCTGTACCAACGAAGCTGAACCAGCAACATCTGAAACAATGGTAACTACTAATGAGGTTGCTGCAACGCAAAAAATGGACAATGCTGTAGATGATATTGCCGTTCTTGTTGACGATCAATATGAATTATTCGAAGGGACTTCAACTGGACGAACCATAGCCAACTACTACTCCATACTGCCTACTTGTGCCAGTATAAGCGATTTAGGCTCTACTAGTACTGTTAGGAAAATCACAATCACTTTTGGTAATCCAAACACCCCTGCTTGTTTGTTTAGAGGTCATTTGCTGAAAGGCCAAATTATTTTAACTCGTACTTTAGGGACAACTTTCCCAAAAATAATGACAGTTACCTTCAATAATTTTTATATCAATGACAATAAATTAGAAGGGACTTCTACTTGGAAAAGAGAAATGATTGGAACAGGAACTGAATTACATCCAAAAACTACATTTTCTATGAACGCTATGACATGGACGACTACTGAAGGTATCTACACCCGTAACGGTGAGAGAATAAGAGAAATGACTGCAGGTTTTGCTACTCGTTTGAGTCCTACTGATGACATATTCTCAACCTACGGCACGTTTACTACTAAACATCCAAATGGATCTATTTATACTTCGCTAGTAGAAAAGGGAACTGCATTAATCCATAAAACAGCTTGCAGCTTACAAACAAGTCCTATGCCTTTTCCTGTATCTGGAAAACTAAAAATTACTAAGGACTCGCACTATGCAATTATTGAATATGGCAATGGCGAATGTGATAATCTCGCTATGTTAGCAATTGATGGTGGAACGGCAAAACCGATAATTTTAGGAAATTAATTTTTGATTATCTAAAAAACTAAAAATGGAGTTCAACTTTGAACTCCATTTTTATACTTCTTTATTGGCTAACTGACCACAAGCAGCATCAATATCTTTACCACGGCTTCGCCTAACTTTAACTACAATTCCGCTAGATTCTAATGCGGTAATATAGGCGTTAATCGCTTCTTCCGACGCTTGTTGAAACTCTCCATCATCAATTGGGTTGTATTCTATTAAATTTACTTTGCAAGGAACGTATTTACAAAATTTCACTAGCGCATCAATGGAAGCTTTATTATCATTAATATCTTTCCACACTACATATTCGTAGGAGATTTTGCTTTTGGTTTTTCGATACCAATATTCTAAAGATTCACGCAAATCCACCAAAGGAAAATTGGCGCTAAACGGCATGATTCGAGAACGGATTTCATCAATTGCAGAGTGCAAAGAAACTGCCAATTTAAATTTTACGTCGTCATCTGCCAATTTTTTAATCATTTTAGGAACACCAGATGTAGAAACCATAATCCGTTTTGGAGACATCCCTAAACCTTCTGGCGATGTTATCATTTCAATCGCTTTAAGTACATTATTATAGTTCATCAAGGGTTCTCCCATTCCCATGAAAACGATATTCGAAAGTGGGTGATTGTAATATAAACGACTTTCTTTGTCGATAGCGATTACTTGGTCATAAATTTCTGCTGGCTCCAGATTTCTCATTCTTTTTAATCGCGCTGTAGCGCAAAAATTACAATCTAAACTACAGCCTACTTGACTGGAAACACAGGCAGTTGTTCTGGTATTCGTAGGGATTAAAACCGATTCAACCACCAGACCATCATGCAATCGAACCGCGTTTTTCACCGTACCATCTTCAGAACGCTGCATCGTATCGACTTTGATGTGGTTAATCACAAAATTACTTTCCAGCATTACACGTGTTTGCTTAGAAAGATTAGTCATGTCCTCAAAACTATGTGCACCTTTGCTCCACAACCATTCATATACTTGATTCCCACGAAAAGATTTGTCTCCGTTAACAATAAAAAAGTCTCGTAATTGTTCTTTTGATAAGGATCGTATGTCTTTTTTCTCGATTTCCATGATGCAAAGTTAGTAAGTATTTTGAGGTTTTCGTTATTTGTGAATTTGGTTATTTGTAATTTTGTGAAAAATTTAAAATAATGCATTTCATTTCGCAAGAACTAGAAAATTATATCGAGCAGCATTCTGAAAAAGAACCAGCTTTACTCGCTGCGCTAAATAAAGAAACCTATCAAAAAATTCTTTTACCGAGAATGTTAAGTGGCCATTTTCAGGGACGTGTATTGAGTATGTTATCAAAATTGATTCGGCCTATAAACATTCTCGAAATTGGCACGTATACTGGCTATTCTGCATTGTGCTTGTGCGAAGGAATGCAGAAAAAAGGCTCACTTCATACGATTGACATTAAAGAAGAATTAGTAGATTTTCAGCGCAAACATTTTGACAAATCGCCTTGGGGAACCCAAATTTTTCAACATTTAGGGGAAGCAGTCCAAATAATTCCAACACTTGATCTAAAATTTGATTTGGTTTTTATTGATGCCGATAAGGAAAATTATCTGAACTATTTTGAGCTGATTATACCAAAAATGAATCAAGGAGGGATAATCTTGTCAGACAATGTATTGTGGAGTGGAAAGGTTTTAGAACAATTACAACCGAATGATTTAAGTACCAAAATATTATTGGAATACAATGAGTTGTTAGCTAATGATCCTAGAGTAGAAACTGTTTTGCTGCCTATACGCGATGGTTTGACGGTGAGTCGCGTGTTGTAATTACAAACTAAACCGCTATTGAAAACTCAGCACTAGCCCGGATGGAAATAAAAATCCCACGCTTTTTTGCGTGGATTGTAATGTACAGCCGGAAATAGCTCCAAATAAAACCCAACATGCAATCTCTTAATTTTTAATAGGAAAGTACTTTTCTTTTGCCATTTTGTAAGCTTTGAACATCAAGAAACCAAAGGTAAATCCAAACAAATAACCCGTAAGTATATCTACAGGATAGTGCAATCCGAGATAAATCCTGCTGTACGCAAAGATTAGCGGCCAAAGGAACAAAAATCCAAAAAATTTGATTTTGTCCTTGAAATTAAAATACACAAATGTGGCAACTGCCATTGAATTAGCGGCATGACCGGAGAAAAAACTGAATGAGTGGCTAATTTTAACAATGCGGATAAAAGAATTAATTTCAGGATTATTACAAGGACGCAATCTTTGAAATCCATTTTTGAATAGATTTGTAGTTTGATCCGTGATTGTTACTAAAACAGCTATGAATAAAAGTAAATACAAAGTTTGTTTAGCGCCTAATTTTGTATAAATAACATACAAAAGGAGTAAAAAAAGTGGAATCCAGTTGCTTTGTTTGGTGATGAACAACCAGAGTCCATCATAGGCTTCAGATCCTAATCCATTCAAAAAAACAAATAATTTTGTATCTAAAGACAGTATTTTTTCTAGCATTACATCTGACGTTTTATAGGTCCTGTAACTTCTTCAATAATTTCTTTAGTGGTTTCGATTGGCGTGTTTGTGTTGTCAAGTAAGTTAACTTTTGCTTTATTGATTTCAGAAGTTATATTTCCAGTAATATCAGTAAATTGATTAGTATCGCCTAATAAATTTTCTTTGACTTTATTAATTTCCGAAGTAATATTTCCCGTTAAATCGCTTAATGAATTAGAATCAAATCCATTTGCCTCGGCACCTTTTTGAATTTCACTTTTAATGTCATTCGTAGCATTTTTTAATTGCGCTATAGCTTTCCCCATAGTTCGTGCTATTTCAGGCACTTTATCTGACCCAAAAAGCATAAGCACTATAAACATGATAAAAATTAATTCGCCTCCTCCTATGCCAAACATATTATTTTTTTTTAGTGTTACAAATATACCAAATTTAGCATCTTTGAATTTTAATTTTTTCATAAAAAAAAGACTCTTTTCAGAGTCTTTTTAAATTTTGTTTGTGGTTAGTCAAATTTTGATTTGACTTCCTCTTTAGGCCAAGCGTTATTGGTTACATCAATATCAGCTGTTTCTAGTTTTGGATCTACAAGAATCTTTTTAATCGCTTTTTCTGTAGCATAGACTTTCTTTGCAGTATCATTGTTTTTTCTCCAAATTTGAGCTGGATATTTAAAGGTCTCTTTAGTATCATCTTCGTAAGTCAATTCAACGATAATTGGCATTAACATACCTCCTGGCTTATTGAACTCTACTTCATAAAAATACTTTGGAGATTTTAACATGGCTTTTTCATCAGCAGAGAAGTTTTTGCTAACGTATTCTGAAAGTAAATTTACTTCTGAAATTGCTAATGCTTTCTTATCCTTAGCAGGTAATTCCTCACTTGTACCAGGAACTAAATAAACAAAAGGCCCTTTTTCTTGCCCAAAACGTCCTCTGCGAACTACCGCGTCTTTCAGTTCCTTAGTTGCTGTCTCAGATACAAAATATTGTTTTACTTCCTTTACTCCTATATCTACAAAATCAGTAGAGTAAAACCATCCTCTGAAAAACCAATCTAAATCTACTGCTGAGGCATCTTCCATAGTTCTAAAAAAATCTTCAGGTGTGGGATGTTTAAATTTCCATCGGTTAGCATATACTTTAAAAGCATGGTCAAATAATTCTCTTCCCATAATCGTTTCTCTCAGGATATTCAATCCTGTTGCAGGCTTACCATATGCATTAGCTCCAAATTGAACTATTGTTTCGGAGTTTGACATAATTGGCTCCAAGAATTTTTGATCTCCGCTCATGTAAGGAACAATTTTACTTGCAGGTCCGCGACTAGACGGAAAGTTTGTTCCCATTTCTTGCTCGGCCATATATTGCATAAACGTATTTAATCCTTCATCCATCCATGACCACTGACGTTCGTCAGAATTAACAATCATTGGAAAGAAATTGTGTCCTACTTCGTGAACTACCACACCAATCATTCCGTTTTTAGTACGCTCGCTCGTAACTCCTTTTTCGTCAGGACGACCATAATTCCAACAAATCATTGGATATTCCATTCCTTGATCTTCTGCTGATACTGATACCGCTTTTGGATAAGGATAATCAAAAGTATGAGCTGAATAACTTTTTAAAGTATGTGCCACTGTTCTAGTAGAAGTTTCTCCCCAAAGCGGATTACTTTCTTTTGGATACACCGAAATCGCCATAACTGTTTTGTTACTCAATTGTACTGCCATAGCATCCAAAATGAATTTTCTAGAAGTAGCGATACCAAAATCCCTCACGTTTTTAGCGCTAAATTTCCATGTTTTTTTCTTTTCTGAAAATCCTTTTTCACTTGCTTCAGCTTCAGCTTGTGTAACGATTACGACAGGCTTGTCAAATGATTTTTGAGCCAGTTCGTATCTTTTTACTTGTTCTGCAGTAAATACTTCGCTTCTGTTCATTAGCTCTCCTGTAGCCTCCATCACGTGATCAGCAGGCACAGTAATGTTTACATCAAAGTTCCCAAAAGGCAATGTAAATTCTCCTGTTCCCCAGAACTGCATGTTTTGCCAGCCTTCTATATCATTATAAACTGCCATTCTTGGATAGAACTGTGCAATTACATATAATTTGTTACCTTCTTTTTCGAACAATTCATAGCCAGAACGACCACCATCTTGTCTGTAGTTATTAATATTGTACCACCAATTGATTGAGAAAGTGAATTTTTCACCTGGCTTCATTGGCGTTGCTAAATTGATGCGCATCATGGTTTGATTGATCGAATAGGACAAAGGATTTCCTTTTGCATCCTTTACGAACTCAATATTAAAACCGCGCTCTTGTTCTTGTTTTAAAAACTTGTTTGCGAAATTTCCAGCAGGAAAAACCTGTTCCATTCTTTGGCTTTCCGCCAAAGGTGTCTGAGAAGTTTTTGCAGCTTGATTTTGGTCTAACTGAACCCATAAATACTCTAAAGTATCTGGTGAATTGTTATAGTAAGTTACGGTTTCAGAACCACTTAGTTTCGATTTTTTATCATCAAGCTCTACATTGATCTTGTAATCTGCTTGTTGCTGATAATAAGCTGGACCCGGAGCTCCAGAAGCCGTACGAAACATGTTAGGAGTAGCTAACAAATCATACATTTGACTAAACTTATTGGTGTCGTATTTTCCTGTTTGCTTAGGTGCAACAGGTGCTGTTTTCTCTTGGGCGAATAACATTGCCGGGAGCAATAATAATAAGGTAAATTTTTTCATAGGTTATAATCTGGTTTTTCAGTGTGTGAAAATAATAATTAAAAGTGCATTTATCTTAATTTATTCATATTTTAACATTCCTTTTGATGTAGATTCTGTAAAAAGTATGGTGTTTTTGATCCCACCAACGTTAAAATGCATAATATTTTGCTGTTCTGAATTTCCTTCTATGATAACGGTGTTGAATATTTCAATTGCATTAATTTTAGGAATTTCCTTGATACTCAAATAACAAATGAGCACGTCTCCTTCCATTTCTTTGCTTAATAACGTCATAGACTTAGACTGCCCGTTGATTTTAATGCTGAATTTTTCGGCTAAATACTTCTTTAGCAATGTGAGATCTTCATCTGTTTCTTTTTCAGAACCCAGATTAACTTTTCTAGTATATTTTTTTCCAATGGCAGCATTCAAATCATCTACAAAAATACGTGCAGTAATTTGTACCATTTTCTTTTGGGGAGCATAATTAACTTGGTACAAGGCTACATAAAATTTATGCACGGCAAAGGAAGTTGTAGTTAAAAATAACAACCCAAAAAAAGTAATTAAAATTGTTTTTTTCATGTAGAGATTCTATTTGTTTTTTATCGAAATATGGTAGCTTCAATCTTAATTGTATTCTGGAATCTTGGCGATTTCATTTCTCAAAAGTAGTAATTCTTTTAAACTCCACGTTCTTGGTGATTATAAAATCAATTAGTAGAAATTCGTCTTCTTGTTTTAAAAGCCCTCTTGACTTTGGATCATTCTCACAATAATCCAGAAATAATCCAATTTCCTCATTTTTCAGTTGCAAAGTAGTGGTGAAAAAATACTTGTCAATTCCTTTCCCAACCGTTTCTGAAAAATCTAAAGTAGGATTCAAATCATTTTTTTTAGCCGAATCTTTGGTAAATAATTTAGATACCATTTTGTAAATCTTTACAAAATCCATTCCATTTTCTATGCTCCCGTCGGATGGCATCGTTCTGTTTATAGGAGAAGACTTTGCATCATCAATAAATTGCAAGTCAACGATACTTTGCGTATTCCCAGTTAACGGTTTTATTTCGGCTTTACGTTTTACAATAACTTCTTTCAGTACTGTAGTTTGTGTTTCCAAAGCAATTACAAATAGCGGTTTTACAAAATCCTTATCTTGAATTACTATTTTTTTTGACTTAAAAGAGACACTCGAAACCAGCAATGTGTCTTTGGCTTTCGCCAAAATATCAAAAAAACCTTGACTGCTTATAAAAGTTCTGGTTTTTGAATTCAAATTAAAAACATAACCGTTGTCTACTATCGTTGATTCATTTGTAAATTGACCGTGTAATGGTTTTCTATTTTCATTTTGACCAAAAGAAACTTGGCAGATGAAAATCAAAAAAAGGATTTTAATTATTGTCTTCATTTTAGATTTTTTTATTTGTTGCGATTTGTTTGAATTTCACTTTTTAATAAATTGTTATAGTCTTGTGCCAAACCCACCAAATAAAAAGTGATTTTTTCCTGATCCTTTGACTCTAAAATTTTTACAAAAAATTCGTTTTCTACAAGATAATATTTAAATCCACTTACATATTCTGCAGATATTCCTAATTGCGTAGTAAAATAATCACGCTCATACCATTCTGAAATCATTTTAATGTACTTCCCTTTTTTTTCTACGACAACTAACTTTTTGAGTCGCTTAGTTCGCCCATTAATTTTATTGATAAGCGGATCAAGAGGCATTACTCCGCCCAATAATCCCTAATAACATAATCGGTTTAAAATCTCCTGCAGTGCGCAATCGCCTTTCTGCAACAGTATATTTCTTAGGTTCTTTAGCAACAAT
The DNA here is from genome assembly GCA_043736705.1 of Flavobacterium sp. Lineage (GTDB taxonomy): Bacteria > Bacteroidota > Bacteroidia > Flavobacteriales > Flavobacteriaceae > Flavobacterium. The sequence goes on from JAYTBZ010000201.1 coordinate 17,023, forward strand.
TCTTTCTGAAATGGCATTTATTGCATTCGAATTAATAATAACTGCTTTAAGTGCAGTGGCTTTAACTTTCATTTCTACAGGTACTACATCCAACATAAAGTCTTCTTGCTTTATTACCCGTTTTGTGGTTTCAACATTCAGGGCAGAGAAAACTAGCACATCATTAATTCGGACCATAATAACAAATTCTCCATCTTGATTTGCGTTGGTAGTTTTATTAGTGCTTAAGTTTAGGATACTTATTCCACTTGCATGGGGAGAATCGACTCTTATTTTACCGAGAAGCATTCTCGCAGCAGGAGTTTGACCAAAAGAAATTTGGTAGACCAAACACAAAACTAGTAAAAGACTACTATTTGTTTTCACCCGCAATAATTTCATTATAATTTTCAGCTAGTCTGACAATTAAAAATTGAATCAGCGTCTTGTTTTTAGCTCGCAAAGCATTGGCAAATGCTACATCATCAATACAATAATATTGAAATCCTCGTATATAATCCTTAGGAATATTAAGGGTTTCGAGATAATACTTCTCTTCAAAAAGATCATCAAGTCGATCCAAAAGCTGTAATTTCTTTTCGACAATGATTTCTTTTTTCAGCATTGCTTTTCGACCTGATATAGTATTTAGCAATCCGTCAATTCCACCTCCAGAAGTGGCTGTATATAATTTTCGCTCGGCTGGCGTGTACTTTTTTTGGCCGTACGGAATAATTCCAAGACTTTCCGCCGTGATAGTAGATTCGTTCACGAAGACTTCTTTCAATAAGATACTTTTTGGAATCATGTTAATTAATATATTATCCAGTAAAAAATCTTCTTGATCAATTCTTCTTCGCAGTCCCTCTAAGTTAACCGCGGTAAACACTAAAACATCCCCTTCTTTTGCCGCTATGGTAAAGAAACCCTTGCTGTCCGAAAAGACAGTTTTGTCTGTGGTTACATTTTCAATTGTAATGCGATCGACCGCCAGCGAATCGGCACTAATTTTTCCGCGTAGTTCGCGAATGTTACCCGTTTGAGCAAAACAAATTTGAACTAACAAAAAGACTAGTAACTGTAAGGTATATTTAATTTTCACTAGCGATTATCTCTTTATATTTTAAAGCCAATTCTCCTATTAAAAAAGTGGTCATTATCTTATTCTTAGTTTTTAAAACAGCAACTAAAGGCTCGTTTTCAATACTATAATATTGAAATCCCTTGACATACTCAGCGGGAATTTTTAATTTGCTAACAAAATAGTCTGGCGTAAACCAATTCTCTAATTGTCGCAAATAGGATTCTTTCTTTTCAACTTCGAGTTGTTTTTTAAGCATTTTTGTTCGTCCAGAAATCCAATTCAAAAGTGGATCGGCAGAAACAGATCCTCCCATCATACTACCCACATTAGCCGAAGCATTGAGATCAGTTGCAGTATATAATTTTCTTTCTGCTGGAGTATATGTTTTTTGCCCCTTTGGAATTATCCCCATAGAGACCGCGTTGATATCATTTTTTACAACAACTTCTTTCAATTCATTTACTTTGAGCGCTATCTGTACAGTAAGTATTTCTTTTTCAAAATCCTTTTGAGTTAGGCCAATCTTAATCTCTTTAAATTGCCCTTCGGCGAAGAGTAAACTGTCTCCAACTCTAGCCAGTATAGAAAAATTTCCCAATTTATCTGAAACTACTGCTTGCTGACTTTTTAAATTCAATA
>JAYTBZ010000202.1:0-1663 GCA_043736705.1 Flavobacterium sp.
GGATGATATTGCTTTATCGCTCTCGGCATTAGGAATTCGTATTATTGCGCCTATTCCAGGAAAAGGAACTATTGGAATCGAAGTTCCTAATAAAAATCCAACTATGGTTTCTATGAAAAGCGTTATTGGCTCTGCCAAATTTCAAGAAGCTGAGATGGAATTACCAATCGCTCTTGGAAAAACAATTTCGAACGAAACATTTGTAGTCGATTTAGCAAAAATGCCGCACTTATTAATGGCAGGAGCTACTGGACAAGGAAAATCTGTAGGATTGAATGCGGTTTTAACATCACTTTTGTACAAAAAACATCCAGCTGAGGTAAAATTCGTTTTGGTAGATCCTAAAAAAGTGGAGCTTACACTTTTTAATAAAATAGAAAGACATTATTTAGCTAAACTTCCAGATATGGATGATGCTATTATTACGGATAATGCTAAAGTGGTCAATACATTGAATTCCCTTTGTGTAGAAATGGACAATCGGTATTCATTATTGAAAGATGCAATGGTGCGTAACATCAAAGAATACAATGATAAATTCAAATCTCGAAAATTAAATCCTGAAAACGGGCACCGCTTTTTGCCTTACATCGTACTTGTTGTCGATGAGTTTGCCGATTTGATCATGACTGCAGGAAAAGAAGTAGAAGTTCCTATTGCACGATTGGCACAACTGGCGCGTGCCATAGGAATTCACTTAATCATTGCTACACAAAGACCTTCGGTAAATGTAATTACGGGTTTAATAAAAGCTAATTTCCCAGCGAGGATTGCGTTTAGAGTTACCTCAAAAATTGATTCCAGAACGATTCTTGATACACAGGGTGCCGATCAGTTAATAGGGCGTGGGGACATGCTTTACACAAACGGAAATGATGTAGTGCGCGTGCAATGTGCCTTTATTGATACACCTGAAGTAGAAAAAATAACTGATTTTATAGGTTCTCAAAAAGCATATGCAACAGCTTATTTACTTCCTGAATTTGTAGGAGAGGAAAGTGGCATTAATCTTGATATGGATATTTCCGACAGAGATACTTTGTTTAGAGAAGCCGCAGAAATAATAGTAAACGCACAACAAGGTTCGGCTTCATTGTTACAAAGAAAACTAAAATTAGGCTACAACAGAGCAGGTCGATTAATTGATCAATTAGAAGCTGCTGGAATTGTGGGCCCATTTGAAGGAAGCAAAGCACGTAGTGTTAACATCTTGGACATGAGTTCTCTTGATCAATTTTTCAACAATGAACAAAACAATTAACACCATGGAATCAAAGATTCAAGAATTCAAAAAAAATAAGATAAAAGGGATGGGTAAAAAAATTTTTCAAATTGCAGTTTTACTATTTTTTAGTTTTTCAATACAAGCTCAAGATAAAAAAGCGAAAGATCTTTTAGATCAAGTTACAGCAAAAGTTAAAAGCTATGATACTATTGTAATTGATTTTAAATATTCTTTAAATAACAGCCGAGAAAATATCAATCAGGATAGTAAAGGAAATGTAACCATGAAAGGAAATCAGTATGTTTTGAATTTTATGGGAGTGACCAAAATTTTTGATGGAAAAAAAACATATACTATTGTTCCAGAAGACGAGGAAATCACGATTTCAACTGTTAATGAAAAAGACGATAACGCCATTACACCTTCTAAAATGCTAAC
>JAYTBZ010000203.1:0-18677 GCA_043736705.1 Flavobacterium sp.
AGACATGTTAGAAAAACAAGTATTAAATTTCGAAAAAACAGCTATTGTAGGTATCGTAACCCAAAATCAAAGCGAACAAAAACTAAACGAATATCTTGATGAATTAGAGTTTTTGACTTTTACCGCAGGTGGCCAAGTGGTGAAACGCTTTTCGCAAAAAATGGAACGACCAAATCCTAAAACTTTTGTAGGAACTGGAAAAATTGAAGAGATTCACCTTTTTGTCAAAGAAAACGAAATATCAACCTTGGTATTTGATGATGAATTGTCGCCATCCCAGCAAAAAAATATATCTAAAATCATAACCGAATGTAAAATTCTAGACAGGACGCACTTGATCCTCGATATTTTTGCACAACGTGCCGAAACTTCGTATGCGCGAACGCAGGTCGAACTGGCACAATGTATTTATATGTTGCCTCGATTATCCGGATTATGGACCCATTTAGAACGTCAAAAAGGAGGAATTGGGATGCGCGGACCCGGGGAAACTGAGATCGAAACCGACCGACGTATAGTTCGAGACCGTATCGCTTTATTAAAAGATAAAATCAAAGCAATCGACAAACAAATGGGAACGCAAAGAGGTAATCGTGGTTCCATGGTACGCGTAGCTTTGGTTGGATATACTAATGTTGGGAAATCGACTTTGATGAATGCCGTAGGGAAAAGTGACGTTTTTGTCGAAAACAAACTTTTTGCAACGCTAGACACTACGGTTCGTAAAGTAGTCATCAAAAACCTTCCTTTCTTGCTTTCGGATACCGTAGGATTTATCAGAAAATTGCCAACACAACTGGTTGATTCTTTCAAAAGCACGCTGGATGAGGTTCGCGAAGCTGATTTGTTATTACACGTAGTAGATATTTCGCATCCTGAATTTGAAGATCATATCGCCTCGGTAAACCAAACATTATTAGACATCAAGGCCAATGACAAACCCGTAATCATGGTGTTCAATAAAATCGATGCCTACAAACATTTGACTATTGATGAAGATGATTTAATGACCGAAAAAACGCCAAGACATTACACGCTGGAAGAATGGAAAGCGACTTGGATGAGCCGAGTGGGCGAACAAAATGCGTTGTTTATTTCGGCTACTAATAAGGAGAATTTTGAAGAGTTTAGAGAACGCGTGTACGAATCCGTAAGACAAATTCACATTACCCGTTTTCCGTACAATAAATTTTTATACCCGGATTACAAGGATGCAGTAGAGAAAGAAGACAAAGACGAGGAAGAAAACGAATAATTCTCTCTACAACATAAATACATCAATCCCTTTTGACATTTTCAAGAGGGATTTTTTTTGGGCATATCCCAGCTTCCTCTGCGTTACAGCTGCGTCAGGCTGTTCGTTTCAATCTTTATTTTTCGCTTCGCTACATAAAAGGATTTCCACTGCCATCCTTCATGCGGTGCTTGGTGGTGTAATGGCTACTATGAGTTTAAAGACTATTTGTAAGAAAAAATTAATATATTTGATAATAAATAAAACTGACTCTTGTAAGACAAAGCAACCCAATTTTGGGGTGTAAGGTCTGATTTTGTCAGACGTATATACCAGTTATAGCCAAGTTTAGAACGACATCAACAATAAAGAACACTTGAATGAAAATTAGCAGACCTGCAATTATGAAATTATCCGAAATGATATGTGGAAACGAAGCATTCAATCATTTTCCTTATCGTTCTTCATCTCAGTTGACAAAATTTTTCATAGATAACGACCTCGACTTTGTACACGATGGCTCTACAAGGCATTTATGGGTTCAAGACGTTTTAAATAAACTTAATGAACAATCAATTGAAGAAGATAATTTGCCAAATAGAGATTTAATTAAAGCAATAATATCATTAGTGAATCCAGATTATTTTCTTTTTGATGATAAATTAGACCATAAAAAAGCTGTTGAAGATGTAAATAAGTCCTTAAAATCATCAAAAATAATACTCAAAGAGAAAGCTGACGGACAATATTTGCTAACAACAATAACTGGACAATTTATTTCTACGGGTATTAGCGAAATTGAAGCAATACAACAAATTACTTTTACGCCATCTGTATTCAAAATACCTAAGAAACCAACAAATTTGAAATTAATTTCAGTAATGATGCCTTTTAGCCCAGCTTATCGTGGGACATATGAAGCAATAAAACGAGTTGCCGACCATATGGAATTAGAGTGTTTAAGAGCTGACGACATTTGGGAAAACTCAACTATTATACAAGATATTTTTGACTTAATATTTTGCTCAAGAATAGTTATCGTAGATTTTAGCGAAAGAAATCCAAACGTTATGTATGAAACTGGTATTGCTCATACACTTGGAAAAATAGTAATTCCAATAACACAATCATTCAATGATATTCCTTCAGACTTAGGACATCACAGAGCATTGAAATATTTGCCGAATGATGAAGGTTACCGAAATTTATCAAATGAACTTTACAAAAGAATTAGAACTATAATTGAAGAAAAATAAAATTTGGCTATAACAGCTGTTTTGATATAGCTGGAATTTAGTGGAATTGCCGTTTCGCATCTAGCTTCCGTTAAGCCGAAAATTGAGCTGTTACGAACTTCCAGCCATCTCAAAGCAGCAAAACGTTATGCAATTTTTACCAAAAAAATAGAAAATAAGAAAAAATAAAAAAATGAATATTGAAGTTTCGAATAATTTTAAAAAAATGACAACAAAAGCAATTATTTCAATTGCTTTATTTTTAATAGTTTACATTGTGCTTTTATTTTTAGCAATAGGTTTAACAATATTAAGCGTTGTAGGAGGATTTTATATTATTGCAGCAAAACCAATGGCAATTACTCTTGGTTTAGGTATTGGTTTAGCAAGTTTAGGGTTTTTTATACTTGCGTTTCTGTTCAAATTTATTTTCAAAAAACACAAAATTGACAGAAGTCACTTGACCGAAATTACAGAACAAACTGAACCTAAGTTATTTAGATTTATAAGTGATATCGTTAAGGAAGTTGAAACAGATTTTCCAAAAAATATATATTTATCCACAGATGTAAACGCAAGTGTATTTTATGATTCAAGTTTTTGGAGTATGTTTTTTCCAATTAAGAAAAACTTACAGATTGGTTTAGGGCTTGTAAACACAATTACTGAACAAGAATTCAAAGCAATTATGGCTCACGAATTTGGTCATTTTTCACAAAAAAGTATGAAAGTTGGAAGTTACGTTTATAATGTAAATCAAATAATCTTTAATATGCTTTTTGATAATGAGTCATTTGATAAAATGATTCAAAAATGGGCAAATGTAAGTGGTTATTTTTCAATTTTTGTTGTGATTGCATTAAGAATTATTGAAGCAATACAATGGATTTTAAAAAAAATGTATGATTACATAAATATCAACTATCTAGCACTTTCAAGAGAAATGGAATTTCACGCTGATGAAGTTGCTGCAAATGTTGCAGGTTTTTTACCTCTCAAAGAATCATTGTTAAGAATGGATTTAGCAGACCACTCTTATAATTCAGTGATTAACTTTTATGAAAACAAATTATCGGAAAACATAAAAAGTGAAAATATATACAAAGAACAAAATTTTGTTTTAATCTTTTTAGCAAACGAAAGTGAATTGATATTTAAGAATGATTTACCATTAGTTTCTTCTTTGGATTTAAGTAAATTTAATAAATCTAAACTAATTATAAAAGACCAATGGGCTTCTCATCCGAGTACAGATGAGAGAATTTCAAATCTTGAAAGATTAAATATCACTAAAGAAAATTCAAATCAAGAATCGGCAAACTCATTGTTTCTTTCCATAGAAACACTTCAACAAAACTTAACAAATAAATTGTTTTCATTCGTTGAAAATCCAAATAAATTATTGTTATTAAAAATTGATGATTTCAAAGCTGAATATAAGCAAAACTATGAAAAAAATACTTTTAACAAAGTTTACAATGGTTACTATGACAATAAAAACCCAAATTATTTCGAAATAAAAGATGTAGAATTTTTAAATACAAATCAAAATGTAGAAATGTTTTTTAATAAAGAAAAGATAGATATGATTTATGATTTTATTGCGCTAGAAAATGACAAAAACACTTTGTCAAATATTGAGAATAAAGTTTTTTCTATAAAAACATTTGATTACGATGGTCAAAAATTTAAAGCAAAAGAAACTAGCTTATTAATTCCAAAAATCGAAAAAGAAAAAGAAAATTTGAAATTTGAAATAACTAATAATGATATCAGGATTTATTCTCATTTTTATTATTTAGCGAAAGAAAAAGGATTAGAAACAGAGCTAAAATCAAAATACATTGCATTTTTTAAAAATGATAAAGAACACGACCAAAAATCGGAACTATATCTTAATTTGCTAAATGCAACAGAATTTGTTAGTAATGTTACACCATTTGAGCAAATAAAATCCAATTTCAATAGTCTCAAAAAATTGGAAACGGAACTAAAAAAAGAGATTTCAATTATTTTAGAAAATGAACTTTACAAATCAGAGCTAACAGAATTGATTAAAGAAAATTTTGATAAATACTTAAAAGAGAATTGGGTGTATTTTGCAAACGATGAATACATCGATTATGAATTACAAATTCTTTTTAGATCCCTTAATGATTATAGTTATCTAATTTCAAGAGGATATTTTTTAATTAAGAAAGATTTACTAAATTTTCAAGCTGAACTATTATCTAAATAAAAAAACATTTCACAACACGCTACAAGCAATTTGAGCAATAGGCTTAATGGGAAGTTGGTTTGTATTTGAAAGATTTGCTACGTCTGTTCGCTATTGCTCGAGTGACAAATCCGAATAATGGGCTTAATTTAGTCGTAAACTCACTGTAGTAGCGGGGGACGTCAGGCTGTGAAAAAACTATTCAAATTCAGAAAATATTTGTAGTGTTACCAAAGAAAAATCTTAAATATGAGATTCTCTGGGGACTGTTTTTAGTTTTTTCACAGACTGACGTTAACAATTATTTTCACTCACGAAATAGATAAAATTATAATTACAAAAATCATCAATAAATCACCAATCAAAATCATCAAAAATCAATGCAATCAAAAATCACTATTTTAGTATTAAGTTTGCTAACATTCCTAAATGTGTCGGCACAAAAAAACGAATTTGTAAAAAGCGATAGTATAATTTATCCAATTCACAAATCAAGCATTGGCAAAATTACTTTTATGAGCCAAACAATAGAAATTGAAAATTATAAAGAAAGTAATTTTCTAAAATCATTTGAACTAAAAGAGAAAACGGATTTAAACATCAGAGTTTTTTTAGGTAATTCTTTGACAAATTATCTTCATTTATTATCGCCACAATTAACTGCTGAAGAACTTACTAAAAATGGTAATTATCAATTTACATTTATAATTGACAGTAAAAAAGTCTATGTTGAAAATCTAAACGTTGGTGCAGGAAGTTCGGAAAACAAAAATCAGAAGACTATTTTTAGAGTTCCGTTAATAAGTTCTACAAACGAAGATTCTTGGGGCAAATTTCTTTGGAACAGATTTTTCGGCAATGGTGGACAAGATGCACTTACAGAAGGGGAACATGTTCTTAAAATTGAAATCAGACCTTATTTAAAACTAAGCGAAGTTTTAATAGGTAATATAATTGCAGAAGGAGAAATAAAAATTATTGTTCCTGAAATCAAGATTGATGAAAAACTTGTAAAAGTTCAACTTATCAAACCAATAAAAGATTGGAAAATTTCAACAGACAAAATTGATGTTTTGAAAATTGAAGAACTAAATCGAAAAATTGCCAAACAAACTTATAAAGATATAACAAGCATTGTTGCCATTAAAAACGGTAAAATTCTCATGGAAGAGTATTTTAATAATTCAAATAGAAATGTACTTCACGATACACGTTCTGTAGGAAAATCATTTGCATCAACACTTTTAGGAATTGCGATAAAAGATAAATTTATAAACAGTGAAAATCAAACTTTAAAAGAATTTTACAACCTAAAAACCTTTCAAAACTACTCTAAAGCAAAAGACAGCATTACATTAAAAAGCTTACTGACAATGAGTTCCACTTTTGAAGGATCGGATATAAATTCCGAATCGCTAGGAAATGAAGAAAATATGTATCCAACAAATAATTGGGTACATTTCACATTAAATCTTCCTATTGATAAAACTAAAGTGCTAAATAAACAATGGGACTATTTTACGGCAGGTTGCATAGTTTTGGGTGATATTATTCATAAATCGGTACCAAATGGTTTGGAAAAATATGCTGACAAAAAATTATTTAAACCTTTAAATATTACAAATTATAAATGGCAAATGACACCTCAAAAAGTTTCTAATACTGCTGGAAGTTTACAACTATCTTCATTGGACTATGCTAAATTTGGTCAATTATACAAAAACCAAGGAATTTGGAATGGTAAACAAATATTGACAAAAAATTGGGTAGCAAAAAGTTTATCCCATCAAATGTCAATATCAGATGATGAATATTATGGCTATCTATTTTGGAACAAAACGTACAAATTAAATGGCAAAAAATATGAAGTTTACTATTCAAGCGGAAACGGTGGAAATAGAATATATATATTTAAAGACCAACCAATTGTTATTGTAATTACAGCAATAGCTTACAACACGCAGTATGGGGAAAAACAAGTCGAAAAAATTATGCAACAACATTTAATTCCTGCAATATTTAATTAACAAAAAACGGCAGTTACAGTACGAATTTTCTTGCTGGTGCAGCACGAACAATGAAACCCTAAGCTTTTGTGACTACATAAAAGGATTTCCACTGTCGTCCTTTTTAAGGGGCTTGGAGTTATAATTGACATTCAGGCTTTCTAAACTATTTGTAAGAAAAAATTAATATATTTGATCATAAATAATATGTGACGTTTAGCACACATATCTACTCAAAATAGGGTGGATTATAGTGATTTTGTCACACATATATACAAGTTGGCGGCAAGTATAAAAAATCGAGTTGACAATTAACTAATAAAAATATCTTAAAAAAATGACTGGAAAATCATTAAATGACCCAATAAATATGACTGGCACTCTTGAACAATTTCAAGCAGATATGCGCAGAGGTTATGCAAATGGTTCCATAGGTATAATTGTTTCAGGATTTGCATGGCTCGTTTCTGCAATTGTAACTTCTCAGTATTCTGCTAGCCAGGCAGTTTGGGCACTTTTAATTGGAGGAGTGCTTATTCATCCTGTGAGCGTACTTCTCTACAAGACAATTGGACTAAGTGGGAATCATACAAAGGGAAATCCATTAGGAAACTTGGGGATGGAAGGAACAATATTTATGATTATGTGCTTACCTATTGCTTTTGGGCTTTCATTACAAAATACGCAATGGTTTTTTCAAGGGATGCTTCTAATTATTGGTGGAAGATATTTGACATTTTCCTCTATTTATGGAATCAAGCTTTATTGGATTTTAGGAGCTATTTTAGGAATTGCTGCATACTTATTATTTAAAAATAATGTCCAATCTTTTACTACTTTATTAACTGGTGCACTTATTGAAATTTTGTTTGGGTTTTTTATGTTTTTATCTTTTCGAAGAAACAATAAAAACATTTAGAGTTGTTGTTAACCATAATATCTGCCACCAATAGCCGTTTGGCAAGATTTGGGTCTAAGGTTTAATTTAAAGTTGGTTTTGTGTTTGAAGATTTCTTGTTTAAACGAAAAATAAATTTTAATTTAGTACCAAAACGCTGTATTAGAGGGAACGTCAAGCTGTTGAAAAACTAAAATCAATCACTTGAGAATCTCATATTTGAGATTTTTTAGCCCTCCGAATGTTTTCGGAATTTGAAGAGGGTTTTTCACAGCCTGACGTTAGGGGTCAGCTAAAACAACATCAAGGTAGACAATGAAAATAGAGAACATAAAACCATTTGACGGACAACATTGCGAAACGACAGCGACAGGAACTTTGTTACGACAAATCGGAATTGAACTTTCTGAACCAATGCTTTTTGGTTTAGGCGAAGGACTTGGATTTATTTTTTGGAATATGAAATCAATGAATTTTCCTTTCATTGGAGGACGAGTAAAGCCAGACGTATTAACTGAAAATATTGCAAGAAACCTAAACATTGAATTGATAGTAAAAGAAACTTCATCAACTCAAAAAGCTTGGAACAACGTAAAAGAGCTTATTGACAACGGACAAGCAGTCGGATTAAAATTAGATTGTTTTCATTTACAATATTTTTCAAAACCGTTTCATTTTGCAGGACATTATACTGCACTTTATGGTTATGATAGCGATAACGTTTTTTTGGTAGACACTAAACAACAAGGAGGGCTAGTTAAAACAAGTTTGGAAAGTTTGGTATTAGCAAGAGCCGAAAAAGGACCAATGTCATCTAAAAATCTGTATTACACTTTGCGTAATACAGAGAAAAGAATTGACCTACAATCAGCAATCATTACTGCAATTAAAAATAATGCAACTGAATATATCAATCCACCAATTACAAATATTGGTTATAAAGGGATTTACAAAACAAGTTCTGAAATTGTAAAGTGGTTTAAGACAAGTAAAGACATAGAAAATGATTTTAAAACATCTGCAATGCTTATGGAAAAAGCAGGAACGGGTGGAGCATTGTTTAGAAATTTGTATCGAGACTTCTTAAAGGAAAGTTATGAATTACTAAAACTTGAAAAAATAAAAATAGGACACGAAGCATTTGTTGAAATTGCAGACCTTTGGTCTTCGGTTTCACAATTATTTGAGATAGTAAGCCAAACTAAAAACTTTAAATATATTCAACAAGCTTCAGAAATTTTAAAAGCAATATCAGATAAAGAAAAAAAGACAATGGAAATATTGGCGACAATATAGCCGAACCGCTAACAGTTATTATAACGGATTTGGGCATTTGGCTTAATGGGAAGTTGGTTTTGTATTTGGGACGAATGTCTTCTAAAAGCCATTGAGGTTCGATGTTTCTCAAACATTCCTTCTCTAAATCTCGACCACTTCTAACTCAGTTGAGATAACCGTATAAATAGATCTTTAAAAATACTTTACTATTAAAACTCGGGCGACCTTCGGTCTTAAGCGTTTTTAAAGCAAAATTCAGTTTAGAGAGATCAAAATACTCAACAAAGGCATCTATAAACGCACCTGATTATCGGGAGTTATACAATCTTCTAGACTTGAAAAACGCAGTTGTTTACGAGAAATACCTGTGATCTGTTGCCTCTTTAAAATGCGAAAAATCCTCTTTTTAAACCAGTAATTTATTATATTTGATATTATATAACTGAATTTTTTTTACTGACTTATTTTGAACACTACTTTTCGCAAACGCTAAACATCAACATTATGACAAGACTTTTTTTATTTTTCGCGTTGCTTTTTACGTTAATACAAAGTTTTGCACAAACTAATCAAGTTGTTTTTAAGGATTTGACTTGGGACAAATCAGCACCAGCAGGAATGATTGAACTTAATATTACTTCCAACGGATCCCGATTAGCAGGAGGAATAATGTATACACCAAACGGAAATCAAAAACATCCGACATTAATATTGTTGCACGGATTTCCGGGTAATGAGAAAAATCTTGATATTGCACAAGTTGTACGTGCACATGGTTGGAATGTAATTTATTTCAATTACAGAGGTTCGTGGGGAAGCGAAGGAAAGTACAGTTTTGAAAATTGTGTTGAAGATGTAAAAGCTGTAGTTGATTACTGTAATAAAAATCAGGATTCTTTAAAAATTGATACGACTAAAATTGCTTTGTTTGGGCATAGTTTGGGTGGATTTGTTAGTCTTAAAGTATTGGAACAAATCCCTCAAATAAAAAAAGGATTTGTGTTGTCTGCAGCTCCATTTTATCAGAATATAGGATCCATTCCTGATGACAAAACTTTAATTGAAACAATTAATAAACTATTGCCATTAAATGACGTTGCAATCAATTCAACTAACCAGCAGATATTTTTAGCCGCTTATAGAAACCTTGCTTATTACAACCTTGCAGGAGATACAAAATTGTTAAAAGACAAACAAATTATATTGCTGGACGAGCATAAGGAAAACAAAAGCGTGGCAGACGCAATAACAGCAAGCGGAATCAAGTATTTTGATTATCAAGTTTGGGACACCGATCATAGTTTTACAAACAAACGGGCATCACTAATGAATTTACTACTTTCATTCCTAGATAAATAAAGAAGCCCCACACAATAGCTAGAGTTTTTTGCATGCGCAGCACGAAAATGAAATCTGGGTTGAACGGAACTGATATCACGTCCACTATCCTTATGGAGTTGTTTTAAAATTTAAAAGAGAATTTTAAGAGGATTTAGTGACCGACCGCTTTGGTATGCTTTAATCGTCAGTTCAGTTTTGTAAACTGTGACCACAACAGTAAACAAATAATTAAATAACACACAAAATCTCATTGGTACTCATTTGCCTCTCATTGTTTTAAATAGAAACACAAATTGTAGCGTTTGATCGTTGATGGCTAAAATGGTCAATTTCAAGACGCAACAGAACAAAAAAAAGACCTTTAGAAATTTCTAAAGGTCTTTTTTTTTATAAAAATGTATTTTACTAAAATCCGTAGTTAACACCTAATCCAAAAACTTCTCGTACTTGAACGGCTTGTATCGAATTGTCATCATAAATGGCTTGTACCGCTACATTAGCTGACATGTATTTGTTAATTTTCATAATAACATTCATCTGATAATCGATATCAACATTTTGTGGTTTGTCTAAATAATTTGAATATAAATTTAAGCGGTTCTCAATAGATATGTTGGTCATGATATTAAACTTGTAATATGCTGAAATACTCGCTCCAAATTCAAATCGTGTTGCATCGCCTTGCTTTACCCCAAAAGATGGACTTAATGCGGTAAAATGAGGATGAACAACGATCAGTTTTGCAGTTGCTGGCGAAAAATTCACACTCAAGTTATCATTTTTTTTCCAAAGCATTCCGGGTCCTAACTGAAAATAAGCTGGAGAGAAAAAATGGGATATTTTGGTCATATTTTTATCCAAACCCGTATCCATTTGTGTTTTGAAATTAAAAAACATAGAATAATACCATTGTCCGCTGGCTTTCTTTCCGTAAAGCGAATTCAGCTCCAGGCGGTCATCAGTTTTAGCTATTTTTTCATCTCCTTTTATTTTGGTTAAACCGTAGGCTAGAATCAGTTTATTATCCCAAACAACCTCATTTTTTTTATAATTGAAGTCATAATTTAAACCAAAATTTCCCGCAACATTCGATGTTCCACCACCCAACCATTGCTTGTTGTAAGCCGATTGATTGAAAAGTAACGAAATGTTTCCTTTTTTGGTCCAATACTTTAAGGTGTCTGTTGCTGTTTCTTGTGCAGTAACCGAAACAAGGGTAAAAAGAAATACGAAAGAAAAAGCTATTTTATTCATGACTTTGTATTTTAAAATCTATTGCTAAAGTATAAAATAAGTACAATAAATTAGTCTTTCTTAGTCGATTTGTATAATGGCACTGCAGAGCAGGCTTCACCATACATAATGCTTTTAGCAAATGGTTGTAAGTAATGTACCGCTAAAACATAAGCTCGCATCGGAACCGGTTTTCTGGAGCATCCTTTTATAATTACGGGTTTGTTTTGGTACACGGTGAAGTCCATTTTAGGCAGTAATTCCTCATAGAGTGAAGCGTCTAAATCTTCCAAAGTTCCGTTGATAATTTTTTTTGCAAATGGCGCTAATTGAATCGCAACTAGAATAGATGCCCAAGCCGGAACAATAGCATCGGTACTGCAATGAATTGCCACATATTGATCTTGGTATTGCGACCAATCGTGATTTTTTAGAGCTTCTCTAAAGTCTTTTTCTCGTAATAAAAAACCCTCTAAAAGCCACTGCGAAATATCGATTTGTGCTCGTATTCCTGAGGGATAATAATCCTCGAGATCGAAAACTTCGAGAATACTATTAGCTACTCTATTTATGATTTCTTCCATTTGAATACGTTTAAAAGGTTTAAGGTTAAAGTTGCATAACCTTAAACC
This sequence comes from Flavobacterium sp., assembly GCA_043736705.1. Classification (GTDB taxonomy): domain Bacteria; phylum Bacteroidota; class Bacteroidia; order Flavobacteriales; family Flavobacteriaceae; genus Flavobacterium. Next base: position 12,076 of record JAYTBZ010000203.1, read on the forward strand.
TTAAACCTGAAACAAATTTTACAACATTCCCAATTCTAATTTAGCCTCTTCGCTCATTAGATCTTTGCTCCATGGCGGATCAAAAGTGATTTCTACTTCAGCATCTTTGACACTCTCGATCGACTTTACTTTGTCTTCGACTTCTCGTGGTAAACTTTCTGCTACGGGGCAGTTGGGTGAAGTTAATGTCATCAGAATTTTTACTTCATAATCAGTATTGACCATTACATCGTAAATCAATCCTAATTCGTAAATGTCTACAGGTATCTCCGGATCGTAAATAGTCTTTAATATTTTTACGATTGATTCTCCTAGTTCAGTTGTGTCTATTTCGGGTTCCATTGTTTTGTATTTAAGTTTGGGCTTATCTGTTGGTATTAATTTTTCGCCTCAAATGCCAAGGCGTACATTTTTATGTTTTTGATCATCGAAACCAGTCCGTTAGCGCGGGTGGGCGATAGATGTTCCTTTAATCCTATTTGGTCAATAAAATCCATTTCTGCTTCTAAAATGTCCGAAGCTTTTTGGTTGGAGAAAGTCCGAATTAAAATCGCAATAATCCCTTTGGTTAATATAGCATCGCTATCCGCCGTGAAAATAATTTTGTCATCTGTTTGTTCGCCTTGCAGCCATACTTTAGATTGGCATCCTTTGATGATATTGTTTTCGGTTTTGAATTCTTCCTTTATAAGGGGTAGTTTTTTTCCTAATTCAATGATGTATTCGTAGCGCTCCATCCAGTCGTCAAACATGGAAAATTCATCAACTATTTCGTCTTGTATTTCTTTAATTTTCATTGCAGGCAGCATTAATTTTGGTATTATTCTTCTTTGATCAATGAATTTATTTTAGCAACAAATTTCTGTATTTCTTTTGGTGGAAAGCCATGATCAAAATTTGTAGTTTCATACGTTTTGCCTTTGTATGTAATTTTCAAATGACCTATCGCTGCACCATCATGAAACCTTTTTTCGGTTGGGGCTTTAAATTTTGACAATTGTTCTATTTCCACTTGATTAAAATAAGTTACTATTTCTTTCCAGTCAGCTTCATTGATTTTTATGGGCGTTGCTTGATCATTTTCATCTCTATCTCTTGAAATAGTGATAGTTTTGTTTTTTACTATTATTTTTTTGTAAAATCCTCGGCTATTGGCTGTGTATTCAATGATAACGTTTTCCATATCTTGTGCTTTGGCACTATTGCAGCCGTTACCTAAAAAGAGAGTAAGGAATAAAATAGATAATATTTTCATAAGATTAAAATTTAAATTTTAAGACAACATAAGTTGGGCTTTTTTGACTGCAGCCACCATTTGATCGATTTCTTCCTTGGTGTTATAAAAAGCAAATGACGCCCTGATTGTTCCAGGAATGTCAAAGAAAGTCATTATGGGTTGGGCGCAATGATGACCGGTGCGCACCGCAATACCAAGTTTATCAATGATGGTCCCAATGTCATACGGATGAATACCTTCAATATTAAACGAAATTACGGAAGTTTTTTCAGCGGCAGTACCAAAAATCTTTAAACCTTCAATTTCTAATAAACGTTTTGTTCCATATGCTAACAATTCGTTTTCTTGTTGTTGAATATTGTCAAAACCAACTTCGTTCATATAATCAACAGCTGTTCCTAATGCAATTCCGCCAGCAATATTAGGCGTTCCTGCTTCAAACTTATGAGGGAGTTCTGCGTAAGTTGTTTTCTCAAAACTAACCTCCTTGATCATTTCTCCACCACCCTGATATGGCGGTAATTTATTCAGCCAAGCTTCTTTCCCGTATAAAATTCCGGTGCCCGTTGGTCCACATAGTTTGTGTCCGGAAAAAACGTAGAAATCACAATCTAGCTCCTGCATGTCAGGTTTTAAATGCGGAACGGCTTGCGCACCATCAATTAAAATTGCTGCACCGACTTCATGTGCTTTATCAATCATGTATTTTACGGGATTGATCGTTCCTAATGCGTTAGAAATATGATTTACGGTTACAATCTTCGTTTTATTTGATAGCAATTTGTCATATTCGGACATGATCAACTCACCATTGTCATTCATAGGAATGACGCGTAGAACAGCGCCAGTTCTTTCGGCTAGCATTTGCCAAGGAACAATATTGCTGTGGTGCTCTAATGCCGATACTAAAATTTCATCTCCAGCTTTCAAAATGGATGCAAAACCATTGGTTACAGCGTTTATTCCGTGTGTTGTACCCGATGTAAATAATACTTCATGAGCAAATTTAGCATTGATGTGGTTTTGAATTTTCTTGCGAGATTCCTCATAGGCATCCGTTGCTAATTGGCTCAACGTATGCACGCCACGATGAATATTAGCATTGATTTCTTGGTAGTATTTTGAAATGGCATCAATCACCACTTGTGGTTTTTGGGTGGTCGCTCCGTTGTCAAAATAAACCAACGGTTTTCCATTTACCTTTTGGGAAAGGATAGGAAAGTCGGCTCTAATTTTATTTATATCTAACATGTACCTGCGTGTTTTTATTATTTTTTTAGATAAACCAACAGATCATTTTCGATCAATTATTTAGAATTTATCTAAATACAAAAGTAGTGAAATTGAACCTAATTTTTATCAAACAGTTGTTAATTAAACCTCATTTTCTAACCTCTAAATAAGTACTAAATGTGATTCCTTTTTACTAAATTGCTTCAAAATAATTCTTCATGAAAAAGATCTTCAAGTTTGTTGCCTTCGTAATTTTGGTTGGAATAATTTATGTTGGATTCACAACCTATCCAAAATTAGATTTAATTTCTGGCTTTTCAGCCAAAAGTATGGCATCGGGTCATTTTTTAGACAATCGTTCACAGGGAATAATTGAAAAAGGGGACAATGATATCGATATGATTGATTTAGCCAAAAACACCATCAATGATGCTGAAAAGTTTGCATCGGCATCGGTTTATGGTTTAAAAGAGCGAAAAGCAATTTATCGAGAAGGTTTAGGCGCTACTTTAATCAATGATGATTTTGATATTTCAAAACCGTATTTGGTTCCTAAAAGAACCGTGCCAAACAATACAATACCTTTTCCTTATGGAAACAAGGAACCTAAGGACACAGTTTTTGCCAATGTGAATTATGAAAAACTAAATGCGGCTGTGGCCAATGCTTTCGATAAAAAAGGGGAGTTACTAAAAAGAACCCGATCGCTATTAGTGATTTACAAAGACAAAATTATTGCTGAAAAATATGATACGGGGTTTGATAAAAACAGCAGAATATTAGGCTGGTCTATGACTAAAAGTATTACTAGTACGGTATTTGGTGTTTTAGAAAAACAAAGAAAATTTGATATAGATGCTCCAGCTCCTATTCCAGAATGGAAAAATGACAGCCGAAAATTTATTACAACAAGCGATTTGCTGCACATGAATTCTGGTTTACAATGGGTTGAGGATTACAACACTATTTCGGATGCCACCGAAATGCTTTTTCAGGCTGAGGATATGACTCGAGCGCAATTAGAAAAATCGGTGGAACATAAACCCAATATGCGGTGGAATTATTCTTCGGGAACGACAAATTTGCTTTCAGGGATTTTGCGTAAGCAGTTCAAAACACATCAAGAGTACTTAGATTTTTGGTACACAGATTTAATAGATAAAATAGGAATGAATTCTATGGTGATTGAGACTGATATGACGGGAAATTATGTAGGATCCTCCTACGGTTGGGCAACTACGAGGGATTGGGCTAAGTTTGGCTTACTGTATTTGCATAAAGGAAATTGGAACGGCGAGCAAATTTTCAATGAAGGTTGGGCAAAATATACTGCAACACCTACGAATACCTCTGACGGAAGATACGGTGCTCATTTTTGGCTTAATGCTGGTGGCACATTTCAAGATGTTCCAAAGGATATGTATTTTTGTAGTGGTTATCAAGGGCAAATGATTTTGATTATTCCGTCACTTGACTTAGTTGTGGTGCGAATGGGTTTAAAAGAATCTCCGGAATTTAATTTTAATGAAATCATGAAGGGGATAATTGGGAGTCTTGGAAAAATCAAATAAACAAACTTTTTACGTATATTTACAGACTGATTATTTTTTTGCTAACTAAAATGAAATAGTTTCTGATCCTATTTTTAAGTTGCGTAAACCCCAATGAAATCAAGCGTTTAAAAATTGTTTCCCTCATAAGTAAGGGAAACAATAAAAGTTATTAACAATTTTTGTTTATGAAAAAAGATTTAACTATGTCGGCTATTGATCGACAAAATATTCTAAATAATAAAGTCGCTTTAGAAGGAATTCAAGAATACATTGGTGTAAGTGGTATGTTCTTCAAAGAAGAATACAGATTTACAAAGTCTCAAGTTTCTGATTTTTATGGCATTGACATTTCAACTATTGAACGATATTTATCAAGTAATGAAGAAGAGTTAAAACACAATGGTTATGAAAATTTAAAAGGAAAATCTTTAAAAGATTTTAAAGAGGAATTTGGATGGATGTTACAAGAAGGGTCAAAAGCCCCTCAATTAGGTGTTTTCAACTTTCGCTCATTCTTAAACCTTGGAATGATTTTAACAGAGAGCGAAAAAGCAAAAGCATTAAGAAGTGTAATTTTAGATATTGTAATTGATACATTAAACCAAAAAATTGGCGGCTCTACAAAATATATTAATCAAAGAGATGAAGATTTTCTGGTTGCAATTATGAGAGAACCTATTTACAGAAAAGAATTTACTAATGCTTTAAATCTTTATCTTAATATGGGAAACTACAAGTATTCAATGTATACTGATAAAATTTATGAGGCAATATTTCATGAAAATTCTAAAGAATATAAACAAATACTTCAACTAGAGGAAAAAGAAAATCCAAGAGACACAATGTATTCAGAAGTGTTAAAATTAATTGCTTCTTTTGAAATAGGAATTGCAGATGAAATGAAAAAAAAATTCGATTTATTGGAAAGGAAATTAATTCCTAAAGAACTTGATGAACTTATTGTTGAATTTTCAAATAACAGATTTTGGATACCTCAAATTGAAGATGTAAGAACTAAAATGGCTTGCAGAGATTATGGATTTAGAAATATTATTCATGAAAGATTAAAACCATATATAAATTCATTGAATAGTGAGGATTATAATCGTTTTTTAGGAGAAAAAAGCAAAACTCTAATTGAAAGAGTTATGGAAGATGAACAATTACTTGATGTTTTTAAAAGGCTAAAAGATAGATAATCATGTTTGAATATACTTATTTTGATATTGAACATGCAATATTTGTTCACGACCAAATAATAATAAATTCTGGTGGAATTTTAGGTATAATTAATCAAGGATTAATTGAAAGTTCTATTGAGCATTTGAAAAATGACCTTTATTATCCAAACTTAGAAGATAAATTAACTCATCTATTTTTCTCTATAAATAAAAATCATTGTTTTAATGATGGAAATAAGAGAGCATCAATAGCGCTTACTGCATACTTTTTAGAAATAAACAATTGTGGTTTTATAGTACCTAGATTCATTGATCAAATGGAAAATTATTCGGTAGATGTTGCTGATAATAAAATTGATAAAAATTTACTACATGAAATAATAACTTCAATACTTTATGAGTACGACTTTAGCGAAGAATTAAAACTTAAGATAATTATTTCTAAATCGCAATAAATTTCACTCAATACAATCACTAAAATATTCCTGATTGAAGATAAAATAAAAAAGTTCCTAGTATTTCGAAACTTTTTTATTGTAACAGAAAGATTGGAGAATGATTGCTAAAATATCCAAGCCATTTGTCTCTCATAAGGATACTTTATCGCATCAATAAATCTTTAATTTTATTGTATAATAATTTTTCGTCTATTGGTTTTGAGATGTAATCATTCATACCAATTTCCAAAGACTTTTTGATATCAATAGTTGTAACATCTGCAGTTAGTGCAATAATTGGAATTTTAGATTTCATTTTTTTTCTAATAAACTCGGTTGCTTCAAAGCCATTAATTTCTGGCATTTGAATATCCATTAATACAATATCATAGGTGTTGTTCTGAAGTTTTTCTATAGCAATTTTCCCGTTTTCAGCAATATCACATTCTAGTCCAAAATCTTCTAATATCATTTTTATTAAAAGCTGATTGAGTGGCATGTCCTCTGCAACCAATACTTTTACATTGGTAAGGTTATTGTTTTCATTTAATTGAATTGCTGATTCAACTGGCATTTCGAGTGTGGTATTTTTAAAACTCATGGAAAAACCAAAAGTAGAGCCTTTTCCTAATTTACTTTTTACAAACAGTGTTCCGCCTTGAAGTTCTACAAGTTGTTTAACGATGGCAAGTCCTAATCCTGTTCCTCCATACAATCTTGATGTCGCATCAAATGCTTGCTCAAAATTATCAAAAATAGTGTCGAGTTTGTTTTCTGGAATACCAATTCCGGTATCGGTAAGTGCAAATTCGATAGTGGTTTTTTCAGCATTTTGGTCAAGAATTTTTACATCTAAAGTGATTGTTCCTTTCTCGGTAAACTTAATGGCGTTGCTTATTAAATTCAAAAATATTTGTCGCAATCTAATGTCGTCACCCAAAACTATTTTTGGAATAGCGCT
>JAYTBZ010000204.1:0-8235 GCA_043736705.1 Flavobacterium sp.
ATACGATCAATATTTAGAGAATCCAGACAGCGTTGAGCCAAGTTGGAGGAGTTTTTTTCAAGGTTTCGACTTTGGGATGACAACTTATAATGAGGAAAATCCAGTCGAACAAATAGCAAGTTTTGCCGCTACAAACACGGATGTTAGTTTGATTTCGGATAAAATTCACAAAGAATTCAATGTCTTGAAATTGATAGATGGCTATCGTTCGCGTGGGCACTTGTTTACTAAGACAAACCCTGTAAGAGAAAGACGTATTTCATCGCCTACACTTGAAATTTCAAATTTTGGACTTTCAACTGCGGATTTAAATACGGTTTTTGATGCAGCAAAAGTGATCCATATTCAACCGTGTACACTTCAAGAAATAATTACTCATTTAGATACGATTTACTGCCAACATATTGGGGTAGAGTACATGTACATTCGTAAACCAGAAGTGGTAGAGTGGATTCAGAAAAAATTAGGGATAAATGACAATCAGCCTAAATTTTCTTCAGATGAAAAGAAATCTATTCTGAATAAATTAAACCAAGCGGTTTCCTTTGAGAACTTTTTACACACCAAATATGTAGGTCAAAAACGTTTCTCTCTTGAAGGTGGAGAGTCTATTATTCCAGCTTTGGACGCTTTGATTGAAAAAGCTGCCGAAAAAGGAGTAGAGCAATTTGTGATGGGAATGGCGCATCGCGGACGTTTGAATGTTTTGGCCAATATCTTTGGAAAATCTACTCAAGATATCTTTGGTGAATTTGATGGTAAAGATTACGACCAAGAATATTTTGACGGAGATGTAAAGTACCACTTAGGTCTTACAGCTGATAAAGTAACCAGTGCTGGTAAAAAAATTAATATCAATTTAGCGCCAAATCCTTCGCATCTTGAAACGGTAGGTGCTGTAATTGAAGGAATAACAAGAGCAAAACAAGATAAATATTTCCCTAACGATTTCTCAAAAGTATTGCCAATAGCCGTTCACGGGGATGCAGCTATTGCGGGTCAAGGAATTTTGTATGAAATAGTACAAATGGCGCAACTAGACGGTTACAAAACCGGAGGTACGATACATATTGTCATCAATAACCAAGTTGGTTTTACTACGAATTACCTAGATGCACGTTCTTCAACCTATTGTACAGACGTAGCCAAAGTGACGCTTTCGCCAGTATTGCATGTAAATGCAGATGATGCTGAGGCAGTAGTACACGCCATGTCGTTTGCACTAGACTTTAGAATGGAGTTTGGTCGTGACGTTTTTATCGATTTATTAGGATATAGAAAGTACGGTCATAACGAAGGCGATGAACCTCGTTTTACACAGCCTGTTTTATACAAGATTATTGCTAAGCATAAGAATCCAAGAGATATCTATATGGAGCAATTGCTTGCTGATGGCGTTATTGATGCTACTTTTGTAAAAGGATTAGAGCAAGAATACAAATCCAATTTAGAGGTGAATCTGGAAGAATCCCGTAAAAAGGATTTAACCATCATTACTCCGTTTATGAAAAATGAATGGAAAGGTTTTGAGCAAGTTTCAGATACCCAGATGTTGCAAAAGTATGATACGTCATTTCCGAAAGCAGCATTAGATTCTATTATAAAAACAGTCTCCACGTTGCCGTCTGACAAGAAATTTATCAACAAGATCAGTAAAATTGTCACGGATAGAAAAACAGGATACGACAACAATACCATCGATTGGGGAACTGCCGAGACCCTAGCCTATGGTGCACTTTTGACTGAAGGTTTTGACGTTCGAATTTCTGGTCAAGATGTAGAGCGTGGGACTTTCTCGCACCGTCATGCTGTTGTGAAAGTAGAAGATTCTGAAGAGGAAGTTATCGTATTAAATGCAGTCGAAAATAAAAAAGGGAAGTTTAATATTTATAACTCCCTCTTGTCTGAATATGGTGTGCTAGGATTTGATTATGGTTACGCTTTAGCAAACCCAAATACACTGACCATTTGGGAAGCACAATTTGGGGATTTCAGTAATGGAGCCCAAATTATGATTGACCAATATATCTCTTGTGGAGAAGACAAATGGAACAATCAAAACGGAATTGTTTTATTATTGCCACACGGTTATGAAGGTCAAGGAGCAGAGCATTCGTCGGCCAGAATGGAACGTTATTTACAACTTTGCGCCAGACACAATATGTATGTTGCCGATTGTACTACGCCAGCCAACTTTTTTCACTTGTTGCGAAGACAAATGAAAACCACCTTTCGTAAACCACTTGTGGTATTTACACCAAAGAGTTTGTTGCGTGATCCTAGATGTGTATCTACAGTTGAGGAATTAGCAACCGGAAGTTTTCAAGAAACGATAGATGATGCAACAGTAAACAAAAAGGATGTGAAAACAGTTGTTTTTTGTACCGGTAAATTCTATTACGATATTACAGCTGAAAGAGAAAATTTAGATAGAAATGATGTAGCGGTCGTAAGAATCGAACAGTTATTCCCTCTGCCAGTAGAACAATTAAAAGCGATTATAGCGAAATATCCAAATGCAGATGATTACGTTTGGGCTCAAGAAGAACCAAAAAATATGGGTGCTTACAGTTATATGTTGATGAATTTCGATTTAGTAAAATGGAGATTAGCCTCCTTAAAAGCTTATGCAGCACCAGCCGCGGGAAGTTACACAAGAGCAAAACGCCGTCATGCTGATGCATTAAAAATGATATTTGATAAAAATTTATTTAGATAATAAGGAGCTGTTTCCTGCTGTACGCTATATCTTTTTCAAGCTAAAGGAGCTAGAAAAAGGATGCCGCTACCATCAGGGCTAAAAAATAGTTTTGATAAGAAATATAGGTTGTTTGAATACAATTTAAAACTTAAAATTCATAATTTAAAATAATAGAACATGATTTTAGAAATGAAAGTCCCGTCACCAGGGGAATCAATCAAAGAAGTTGAAATTGCAACTTGGTTAGTAAAAGATGGAGATTATGTAGAGAAAGACCAAGCAATTGCAGAGGTTGATTCAGACAAAGCAACATTAGAATTACCAGCAGAAGCGAGCGGAATCATTACCCTGAAAGCAGAAGAAGGCGATGCTGTTGCAGTGGGAGCCGTAGTTTGCTTGATTGATACAACGGCAGCAAAACCAGCAAGTGATGCGCCAGTTACTGAATCTATAAAAACAGTTGAAGCACCTAAAGTAGAATCTCCAAAAGTTGCTCCTGTAGCGGAAGCGGCAGTTGCGACTTATGCTTCTGGAACCCCATCTCCAGCTGCCAGAAAAATACTAGACGAAAAAAATATAGCGCCAGCATCCATAACGGGAACGGGAAAAGCAGGAAGAATCACTAAAGATGATGCCGTAAATGCAGTGCCTTCTATGGGAACTCCAACGGGTGGTTCTCGTGGTACAGAACGTACAAAATTATCGATGTTGCGTCGTAAAGTAGCAGAGAGATTAGTTGCTGCCAAAAATGAAACAGCCATGTTGACTACTTTTAATGAAGTAAACATGACGCCAATCAACTTGATTCGTAATGAATATAAAGATGCGTTTAAAGCAAAACATGGTGGAATTGGTTTAGGATATATGTCGTTCTTTACAAAAGCAGTGACTAGAGCATTAAAATTATTCCCGGATGTAAATAGTATGATGGATGGTGATCATAAGATTGCTTTCGATTTTTGTGATATTTCAATTGCAGTTTCAGGACCAAAAGGATTAATGGTTCCTGTGGTACGTAATGCGGAGAATTTGACTTTTAGAGGTGTTGAAGCTGATATTAAAAGACTTGCTCTTAAAGCTCGTGATGGTCAAATCACAGTTGATGATATGACTGGTGGGACTTTTACCATTACTAATGGCGGTGTTTTTGGGAGTATGTTATCTACACCTATTATAAATCCTCCTCAATCAGGAATTCTTGGAATGCACAACATTATCGAGCGTCCAATTGCTGTAAACGGTAAAGTAGAAATTCACCCTATGATGTATGTAGCACTTTCTTATGACCACCGTATTATTGATGGTCGTGAGTCTGTTGGGTTCCTTGTAGCAGTCAAAGAAGCTTTAGAGAATCCTTTAGAATTATTGATGGACAACAATCCTAAAAAAGCATTGGAGTTGTAATTGCAAAGATTTTTCAAAATCATAAACCCCTTTTAGGAAACTAAGAGGGGTTTTACTTTAACAAATACAAGCACTTGTTAAAGTAATCAATGATTCCCTTCCCTTTCATCAAGATGTCGGCTCCTATAATTCCATGAACAGGTTTGGCTTTATGTTCGGTCAGGGCTAGGTTTACGTGTGTTAGATCAAAAATAACGACGTCAAAATTATTGTCTTGCCAACTACCGAGTTGCAAATTGTTTTGAACTGCCAGTTGTGTGAACATTCCCGTAGCTCCTGCTCCAGCTGCTTTAGTCTTTGATTTTTTTGCGTCCAATAAAAATAAATTAACACTCTCAAATCCCACACAGCTGTTTGAAGCGCCAGTATCCAAAATGAAATTTCCTGCCACACCATTTATTTTTGCTTTTATTAAAAGATGTTGTGTTTTAGTAATTTTAAATTTTACTTTTTTGTAGTTTTCTTTTTTAAGAATATTGTGGAGGTTCTTCATTTTTGATATTTGTTGTAATACAAAAATAAACCAATCAGTAGCAACACACCAATTCCGTAAAAGATATAATTTGTACTTTCAGGCTTATTTGTCAATGCACCATAATACACAAAAGCACTCCAATAATAGGGTGATTTCTTTGTGTTTGATATGTTTTTATCGGCTAAAAAATCTAGTTTAGACTGGTGATTTGCCTCTAAATAGGAGTTGCCGTTATGGATGTAGTGATAAAATTTGTCCATAAATAAAGCGGTTGTATAATCGTTTACTTTCCAGAGTGAGAATAACAAGTTTTGAGCTCCTGCAAATTGAAATCCTCTGGCAATACTCATAGCACCTTCTGATTTGTATAGTTTTCCAATTCCCGTTTCGCAAGCGCTTAAAACCACTAAATCAGGATTGATATTTAAAGTATACAACTCGGAATATAAGATTTCCTGATCGTAAAATTTTATACTGGCAGGAGTTTCAGTATCTCCCGAAGATGCATGGGTAGACAAATGTAAAATGGAATAGCTACCAGCATTTTCTTTAAAGTTTTTGAATGTAGCTGTGGAGTTTTGAAAGTACTTGCCTTTAAAATTATTTTTTATCGATTGCAATTCTTCTTTAGAATAGGTCAAAGTATAATTAGTTTTCTCAAAGATGGGAAACATACCCAAAACAGTTTTTTCTTGCTGTTGAATTGGTTTCTCATTTAAATAAAATGTGGCCGAATTAGTATACCCAATCTTGAAATCATGGAGTAAATAATGCATTTTAGCAAAATTTGTCGTTGAAGATTCTTTTGTTATCAACGCTTCAAAAGGTAGAAAATTCAAAATGCCATCAGGTATAATGATGAGGTTTTCGGCAATCGTTTTTCTGGGTAATTTTAATAATTTATAAGCATTATTTCCATAATGATTATAGCCCGCAATATCATTTGCAATGGAATTGGCATTGTTGAAATAGTCGATAAATTGCATAATTCTTACACTTGTTTCAGCATTATTGCTAAATGAGTTTAAGGAAATGGTGTTATCAATTATCGTAAAAGAATACATTTTGTTGTAACCCGAAAAATATTCTATCAGTATGGCATTGTCTTTTTTTAGTTTCAAATACAGGGCTTTCAAATCGATGTTTTCTTCACTTTTAATTTGATTTTTACCTCTGATTGTTTTTAGTGATAGTATCAATTCTGATTGCTTTCTTAGGGCTACATTTATTTGTGAAACGTTGGCTAGATCTCCTTTTTGTTGTTCTTTCAGAATTTGGTTATGCCAATTTTGTAATTGTTCTAATTGTAATTGTTCTTCTTTTGAAGCTATTTTTTTAGTAGAAAGATAACTTCTTAAAACCCCAGATTTGGTCCGTTCCGCAAGTCGGAAAGCATTTTCTAGATAGGTAATTTTATTTTCTTTTTGGTATAGAGCCTCGTATATAGAAAGACATTTTTCGGTACGATTTCTAATCCGAATTTGGTTAATGATTTTCGAATTTTCATAAACAAGTAAATTGGCAAACAAATCTTCGATTTGAAACGAAAGTGCATAGGCTTGTAAGGCTTTCTTAGGTTGATTTTGTTCTAAAAAAATAGCAGCCTGCAAATCAAGTACGTCCAATAAAATTGTTTCGGCATAAAGAGATTTTGAGTTGGGTAAAATGCTTGTTCGATTGGAATAATTAGGAATTAATATCTTGAAAATAGTCGAAATAGTTTCGCTTGCTTCTACGTATTTTTTCTGTTCAAATAACAAATTAGCTTCTTCGTATTTGAATTTGGCTAGTTTTTGCGGAGATATTTTGGGAATTGCAAGAAAATAGTTTTTAGCTTTTTTAAAATACGAATTAGCTAAATCAATTTTTTGCCATTGCAAATTTAGTGCGGCTAAGTTACGGTAGCAATTCGCGAGTGTTTCAGATTGCGATTTTTCAAATTGCAACAATTGGATTGCAGCAAAATAGGATTTTTCCATTTTGTTGAATATTCCAGGAATTGGTTTCGAAAAATCATTCTGTTTATAACTCAACACATAATTATTACCCAAATTATTCAGTAGAATTCCTTTTTGAATGTTTGATATTCGCTCTGTTTTAATCGTTTTTTCAAGTAATTCGATAGCCAGTACACTTCGCCCTGAACTTTGATATACATTAGATAAATTTAAAATTGCTGCTAGTTTCAGTTGCTGATTTTTAGCATTAGAAGCAAGATAAAAGTACTGTTTAATAATGTTTTCAGCATTGTCGTAATCGCCCACGATCGTATATAAATTCCCCAAAGGTTTCAAGCAAAATTCTACAATATCGTAATCCGTTAAATTATTTTTTTGATAAACTTGCCATGCTTTTTCATAACTGGAAATAGCTTGATTGGTTTTGCCAAATTGATTTTCGTAATAAGCTTTATTACAATTTAAAACAACCATGGCCAGAAGATCGTTTTTGTTTTTTGTCACATCCAGCACAGCCGAGATGTTTTCACTAAATGCTTCTAATTTATTTAAATTTTCTACACTAGGATTTGCGGAAAACAGATCAATAGCTTCGTAAATTTTATCGGCTGACGCAAGCGGTTTTTGTCCAAAAATAGTTAGAGTCGTAAACAGTAGAAGAAGAAAAATATTTTTAACCATATAAGAAATGTAAGGTCATTTATGTGGGCTATTGGCAATGTAGAACTGGGGTAGCAATGAATTATTAATCATGACTTACTCAGATTTCCACCAATAAAAAATTAGTAAAAACCACTTACTTCAATTTGTTGTTTTCTAAAATTTCCAAATCCCATACAACTGAAAATAACTAAAATTTTCTTTAAAGTTTATAACATATCTTGCGCCTAAACTGGGGCCAATTCTAACCGCTCCAAGGGTTAAGTCTAAGATAAGACCACTTTTAATACTCGTAAAAGATTGAGAAGAAGCTGAAGATTCTGAACGAGTACTAATCAAAAATTTATCGGTAATGCCTTCGTAGTTTTCTATTTTTTGGTTTGTATTTTGTTTGGCCGAAGCATTAATATTAGCTTGTAATCCTGCACCAACGCCAATGTAATTATTGATGTTGTAACGCAGCAATATAGGAACTTCCCAATTAACGTTTTCGTTACTCGTATTTGTGGTAGTGCGTTGCAATTGTCTGACCCCGTTTGGCGTTACTACAATTTCTTCTTGTTTTACAGTTGTATTAGAATGCGTATTTAGGCTATTTAAAAATTCTACTTGCCAATAGTACCGATAGGATTTAAAAGGCGAAACCGTTGTTCCGACAAAATAACTTTTAGAATTTTCTAAACTGGGATACCAATTATATCCTGTTTTAATCCCTACCGAAATCCCCGGAAGAAAGCGAGTAGTAGCATAATTGGTTAGAATAGGATCGTTTTTATCAAAAATAATTGCTGTTCTACTTTTAGTTTTTATTTTGTGAAAATCTTCACTGAACTTCATCGAGTATTTGACAAATCCTTTGGTGCTATCAATTTCTTTGACATTTTTTTGGTTGCTGCCTGGAAGATAAATGTTTTTGAAAGTGAAAATGATTTGGTTTTGTTTTATGATTGTATCCAAGCAGCTCACGGTTGGTATTTCGTCTTTGGGACAAATAGGGCATTTGGGATACATGTCCTCTATTTGAAAAGTTTTCTTGT
>JAYTBZ010000205.1:0-1661 GCA_043736705.1 Flavobacterium sp.
CACAAAAAAACTGTAAATAAGAACACAGCATCTTGAAATTTCATGAAAAATGCGCACCAATAAAAAGCTACACAAATGAATATTCTCTATAATCAACTATTGAAAGCAATAAAACTAACACTAGTTATTTTTGTAGTAATGCAAATTATCAATGTGGTTATGGGTAGCGAAATCCATTTTGGTAAAAAATTACTAATTCAGTTTTTCTTTACGGCATTGTATACTTGTTCACTTTATGGTGTAAATACGCTACTTTTCATGAAGTTAGATTCTTTTTTTACAAATCGATTTTCCGTAAAAAGACTAATAGCGGGTTTTCTCGGTTCCTTCATCGTTTCATTAGTCGTTATTTTTTTATTGCACGTTTTTGAAGAAGTAATTTATAATGGCAACTCATTTGACTACTTTTTGGCAAATGAAAAGCCTTCAAATTATTTGGGGTCTATAATAATTACTTTTTTTGTGACCTTATCTGTCTATGCTATTTCATTTTACAAGGCCTACAATGAAAATAAAGTCAAAGAACAAAAAATTATTGCAGGTACAGCAAATGCGAAGTTTGAAAGTTTGAAAAACCAAATCGATCCGCATTTTCTTTTTAATAGTTTGAACGTATTGAGTTCTTTAATTGAAGAAAATCCAGAAAATGCACAACGTTTTACAACATCCTTATCTAAGATTTATCGGTATGTTTTAGAACAAAAGGACAAAGAATTAGTTTCTGTAGACGAAGAATTAGCTTTTGCCAAAACGTATATGAACTTGCTAAAAATGCGTTTTGAAAACAGTCTTTTTTACGATTTACCAGCAACAGCTATAAATCCAGAGGCCAAAGTAGTGCCGCTATCGCTGCAATTATTGTTAGAAAATACAGTGAAACATAATGTTGTGAGTGAGCAACGGCCGTTGCATATTAGGATTTATGTAGAGGGCGATTACTTAGCAGTTCAAAACGATTATCAAAAGAAAGAAGTCTTACAAGAACGCCAAGGTGTAGGGTTGCAAAATATTATCAATCGATACGGAATTATTACCAAAAGAAAAGTATTGATTGCCCAGAATGAAAAAACATTTACAGTCAAAATACCTATTTTAACCAAACAAATAATAGTAATGGATACCACTATAAATTACAACGAAAACAATGCGTACTACAAAGCAAAAAAGCGAGTAGAAGAGCTAAAAGGGTTTTACGGAAATCTAATTTCATACTGTTGCGTTATTCCTTTTTTAATATTTATAAATTTAAAATTCTCCCCACATTTTCAATGGTTTTGGTTTTCTGCTGTGGGATGGGGATTTGGATTAATAATGCACGCTTTAAAAGTGTATGGATATAGTTCGAACTGGGAAGAACGTAAGATTCAGGAAATTTTACAAAAAGAGGAAAACAAGAAAAATTGGAATTAAAAACATAAAAAAGTAAAACATGGAAAATACATTTCAGAACGACGAGCGCTATTTTAGAGCAAAAAAACAAATTGAAGAAATTAAAGGATTTTATGGGAACTTGGTTTCTTACATTGTCTTTAACAGTGTGTTACTAGTGATTAATTTAGTTACATCACCAGATCATTTATGGTTTTATTGGCCTTTATTTGGTTGGGGAATTGGGGTAATTATCCATGGCTTGAGAGTTTTTAATTATTTGCCATTTCTAG
>JAYTBZ010000206.1:0-1658 GCA_043736705.1 Flavobacterium sp.
TTCCCGCATACTTTTTCCGGAAATCGTTAAACCTTCATTGATAACTAAATCTGTTTCGCGCAAAGTCATTGTATTTCCCTCGATGCGATTACTTTCAAATGTATATTCTAGCTCTAATGCTTGTGCAATCCTATAGCTATCAAATTGACGAAATCCATCTAATTTTATCTTCAAAGTATCTATTTCATCTAAAATTTTCTGAAGTGTTACCGATAATTTTTTCTTTGTGGGTTTGCTTTGATATCTAATCTCTTGTTCAGCAAGTAATAATGCTTTAAGTGCAAACTGATATTGACCTATTTCGTAAAGAATTTTTTCTTTCAGCCAAGCAACCATGATAGTTTCTAAGTCTATTTCAAGAAGTGTAGCAAGCTTGACTACCTGTTCTCGAGTGGGTTTTCTAGTGCCACTTTCAAACTTGCTTATTAAAGCTTGGTCAATTCCTAAAAGTTGCGCCACTTCTCTGGTTTTGAGCCCTTTTTGTTCTCTTGCATTTTTGAGAAGTGTTTTCATTTTAAATATGTTTTAAATTGTCTTGACAAATTTAGTCATTTTTTTGACAAATAAAAAAAATAATTCATTCTTTTTTCAATTTAAAATGATTTTTTGATTCGGTCTAGATCGCGTTTTGTGTCTTGTTCTTTCAGGGATTCGCGTTTGTCGTAGGTTTTCTTTCCTTTGCAAAGTCCAATTTGTAGTTTTGCCAACCCTTTTTCATTGGTAAACAATTTCAAAGGAACTATTGTAAGACCTTTGGCTTGAACACTTTTTAGTAGCCCTTTCAATTCTTTTTTTTTCAAAAGCAATTTACGTTCGCTTCTTGCTTTGTGGTTGAATTGGTTTCCAAAAGTATATTCTTCGATGTATGTATTTATTGCAAAAAGTTCACTGTTACTAAATTCACAAAAGCTCTCTGTAATATTTGCTTTTCCCAATCGAATGGATTTTATTTCGGTACCTGCTAAAACAATTCCAGCATTGAATGTTTCTATTATTTCATAGTCGAATTTAGCTCTCTTGTTGAATATGTTTACAGTTTTTAGCATACCACAAAGGTAACAAAAATTAAAGATTTAGCAACGGTTTAAGGCAATTTCAAGAGTTGGTGCGTAATAACGTCTCCTACAATGGTCACAATATAAAGATTTCCAAAAGTGCTATCAGCAATATCTGCATATATATTTTGGTTGATTATTTGATTGACAAAATTTGGAGTAGTATTACTGTGTCCTACAACAAGAATCGTTTTGCCCAAAGTTTCTTTAAGGAATTCATTTTTAATGATGTTTTTAGGGTTGTAAAGTTTGATCTCAACTTTTTTTGCAACTGCAGTAACACGAGCAGTTTGAATTGTTCTTTTATAATCTGTAGCATATATTTGAATAAAATTAATTCCAGCAAATATCTCGTTCCAGTGGTTGGCTCTTTCTAAACCTTTTTCAGATAGGTCTGGATTTTGTGAATTATCTACTTTTTCAGCATGTCGTATGAAGTAATAAGTAGTGACTTTTTGTTGTCCAAAACTTAATTGGAAAACAAAAAAAGCGAATATCAAAAGTTGTTTTTTCATAAAAATGAATTTAAAAAAATTAGTATTTACTGATTTTATATCTTTACAAAATGGAAAATTTAAAATCAAAAGATCCGCTTCACGGTAT
>JAYTBZ010000207.1:0-3728 GCA_043736705.1 Flavobacterium sp.
GGAAAAGTAGTTACTATTTCTGGTCCTGACGGATATATTTATGACGAAGAAGGAATTTCTGGTGATAAGATAGATTTTATGCTCGAAATGAGAGCAAGAGGTGATAACAGAGCCGAAGCCTATTTAGAAAAATATCCAAACGCAGTTTTCCACAAAGGAAAAAGTGTTTGGGAAGTAAAAGTTGATATTGCAATTCCATGTGCTACTCAAAATGAGTTGAACGAAGAGGATGCAAAACACTTAATTGCAAACGGTGTTATTTGTGTAACTGAGGCGGCAAATATGCCATGTACTCTGGAAGCCATCAAGTTGTTCTTGAAAGCGAAGGTACTTTTTGCTCCAGGAAAAGCTGCAAATGCTGGAGGTGTAGCCGCTTCAGGATTAGAGATGACTCAAAACTCTATTCGATTAAACTGGACTAGTGAAGAGGTAGACGGTAGATTGAAAGAGATTATGATTGGTATTCACAATCAATGTAAGAAGTACGGTACCGATTCAGAAGGATACGTAAACTACGTTAAAGGAGCTAACGTTGCTGGATTTGTAAAAGTAGCGGATGCTATGCTTGCTCAAGGAGTAGTATAAAACAACCCTTGTATAATTTTGAAAGCCTTTCATCGTCCCGATAATTCGGGATAAGATGAAAGGTTTTTTTTTGCTCAACAAAATGCTAAAACTTACGTTTGTTCTATATTTGTATTTATAGTTGTCCGATAAAAAGCAAATTATGCTTTTAAATATTTTTTTATTAATAGGGATTTCTAACTAAGAACTTGATTTTTTTGTTTTTAAAAATTAGCGCAAGGATGATTACAACGATATGGATAATGACAAAATTACAGTAATAAAACTTTGCAAAAATCTGTGAAATCTGTTAAAAAAATAAAAATTATCACTTGCTAATTTTTTAATCGGACAATGATAATTTGTAATTCAATAGTAATGCAAATAATGAAAAAGAACGTTTTATTTTTTTTGCTGATATTTTTTATCCAAAATAGTTTTGCTCAAAGTAAATTGTTGTGGCAAGGCTATTTCTCGTACACTGAAATTAAAGATGTATCCGCATCGGCAACCGCAGTTTTTGCGGCTTCGGAAAACGCATTATTTTCAAAAAACGTAATTACAAACGTTATTAAAACAACGAATACCATTGACGGACTTTCTGGACAAACAATCTCATCGATATACCATAGTGCTGCATTCAATAAAACAGTTGTAGGGTATGATAACGGACTTATAATTGTAATTAATGAAACGGATGGAAGCCTTTTGAAAGTGGTCGATATTATCAATAAGCAACTTCAACCCAGCATAAAAAAAATCAATCATTTCATGGAGTTTGATGGTATTGTTTATGTTTCCTGCGATTTTGGAATTGTTCAATTTAATTTGGCGGGCCTACAATTTGGAGATACTTATTTTATTGGTGACAATGGAGCCGAAATTATAGTAAATCAAACAGCAGTGTACAATGGTTTTATCTATGCAGCTACAAATAGTGGTGTGCGTAGAGCTGCGGTAACCAATAAAAATTTAATAGACTACAGGCAATGGGAAACAATAGCAACAGGAAATTGGTCTAGTGTAATACCTTTTGGTGCTGATTTGTATGCTATCAATGGAGCAGGTAATGTGCATAAATTTGATTCAGTATCTAATACGTTTGTAGGCTTCATTGTTCTTGCTCAGCCCTCCTTTGATGCCAGATCAACCGATAATTATCTAATAATAACTACCGGAAACAGTGTCTATATTTACAACAATCAGATGGCATTAGTGCGCCAGATAAACACCAATCAAATTACGGATAGCAATCCACTTTTTTCGTGTGCCACAATAATAGGGGATTCCATCTTTATTGGAACAAAAGAAAACGGATTGATTGTGGCTGCATTGTCTAGTGCCGGTATTTTTGATAATATAACACCTATTGGTCCTTCTCGAAACAATATATTTTCGCTTCAAGCAACGGCAACTTCATTGTGGGCGGTATATGGAGATTATACAGCCGATTATAATCCATATCCGTTGGATAGTTACGGTATCAGTAAATTTGATGCCAATGGCTGGTTGAATATTCCTTATGAAGATGTTTTGGGTGCGCAATCATTGACCCGCATACTTGTGAATCCCAATAATGAAAATGAAGTATATGCGAGTTCTTTTTTCTCGGGATTACTTAAATTAGAGAACAATATTCCTAAAATTTTATACAATCAAACGAACAGCGGTTTAGAATCATTAACGTTTTTGGGTCCAACATATATTGACATCAGGGTGAATGGAACCGCATTTGACAAATCAGGAAATTTGTGGGTCACGAACAGCCGAGTAAAAAATGGATTAAAAGTATTGAAAACTAGCGGTCAATGGCAAAGTTATGCCATGGATGGAATTTTAGAATCACCAAATGACAATAATTTTGGCACCATTGCCATTGATAAAAATGGAACGAAATGGCTTTCAACAAATAGCGATGGCGTTGTTGGTTTTAATGAAAGCACCAATAAGTTTAAGAAAATAACTGCAGGATCTGATACGGGAAATTTACCTTCTTCAAATGTTAGAACCGTTGCAATAGATACCAGAAATCAATTGTGGATAGGTACAACTAAAGGATTACGGGTTTTGCCCAACATAGGAAATTTTCAAACAGAAGATCAAATGAAAGCTAATCCTATAATTATCTTAGAGGATAACTTAGCTCAAGAATTATTATTCGAACAGTTTATTACTGATATTGCTGTTGATGGAGCTAATAATAAGTGGATTGGCACTGCCGATTCCGGTTTGTTTTTAGTCTCACCAAACGGTCAGGAAACCAAATATCATTTTACTATAAATAATTCGCCACTGCCCAGCAATGTGATTAATGACGTTGCTATTAATAGTCTCACAGGCGAAGTTTTTATTGCAACTTCTAAAGGATTAGTATCTTTCAAAGGGACTGCAACTACAGCAAATGATGATTTAAGCAAAGTTTATGTGTATCCAAATCCCGTGCGGCCAGAATATACGGGAACTGTTAAAATTGCTGGATTGTTAGATAAAGCAAATATTAAGATCACTGATATCGAAGGCAATTTAGTGTACGAAACTACATCTGAAGGCGGAACAATAGAATGGGATACGACAGCTTTTGGTAAATACAAAGTAGCCTCAGGAGTATATATGATTTTTATTTCGGCTCAAGACGGAGTGGAAACCAAAGTTAAAAAAGTAATGATAATCAGATGATTTATAAGAGTGAATTAATTTTTTAATCTTTAAATTTTTCAATCTTTAAATTAAAATTGTGCAAGTCAAAACAAAAGCTATCGTCCTTTCCTCTTTAAAATTTCAAGAAAAAAGCTTGATAGTAAAATGTTTTACGCTGTCTCACGGTTTGAAATCGTATTTTGTTCGGGATGCTTTTTCAGGAAGGAAATCGAATCAAAAAATCGCTTATTTTCAACCCTTAACCATCCTCGAAATCGAAGCCGTTCATAAAAACAAAGGCACTTTAGAAAATTTCAAGGAAATAAAAATTGCTTCGGCTTTTCATTCCATTCATTCGGATATTTACAAAAGCACAATGGTAATGTTTATCTCCGAAATGCTGCATCATTCGATCCATGAAGAGGAAGAAAACGAATCACTTTTTACATTTTTAGAAACCGCATTACATTGGCTAGACAACCACGATGAAATAGCTAATTTTCACCTAATCCTATTATTAGAAACTA
>JAYTBZ010000208.1:0-8153 GCA_043736705.1 Flavobacterium sp.
TAACAAATACATATAGAAAGATGTCAGAAAAAAGTAAAAAACAATTTGGGGTTTGGATGGATTCGCATCATGCTACCATTGTAGGAAGAGAAAATGTAGATGCAGGAAACTTCGTAGTTTTAGGTCATGAAACCGTAGACGGACAAGGCTACAACACCAGTGAAAATGCCGCTAACAATGCCGAAAGAGATCTGCTGCGTAAATTATTTAAAAGCATTACGGCTCACATGCAAAACGTAGATGAATTGCATGTAACGGGAACTGGCACGGCGCAAGAGCAATTTATCAATTATTTGAGTGAAACACCTCAATATAAAAATGTAGAAGCCAAAGAAAGTACCTCTAATAAAATGAGTGATGAAAGTTTAATTGATTATATGACGGCACAATTCAACTAATATATTTTAAATAATTTTTAAAAAGCTGCCTGAAAAGACAGCTTTTTTTGGTATTGCACTAATCTGAAATTGTATTTGAGTCACTTATTTGTGTAGTTCTTGCAGCAAAGAGAAAAACGATATTTTATTTAATACTACCTTCGTAAAAAAAAATAGTTATGCGTTTTTCTTTGATCATCATCGTTTTATTGAATGCTTTGCTGTTGGTTAATTGCAGTTCAAAAAAAAATACTAATATTTCCTATCAATCAACTACTGTTGAAAACAACAGCAACATACCAAAATTAAACATTTTTGTTCCGCGAAAATCTAAAGTAGCGCAATCGCAAGTATTGATTTTTGTTCATGGAGGAAACTGGAATAGCGGACGAAAAGGAACTTATAATTTATTGGGTCGTAATTTTGCTAGAAAAGGCGTAATCACTGTAATCCCGGATTACACATTAAGCCCAGAAGCGAATTATGATGTGATGGCAAAGCAAATTGCAGCCGTTATCCAGTGGACTAAAAAGAATATTAGCCAATACAACGGAAATCCAAATCAAATTTTTATCACTGGACATTCAGCAGGAGGACATCTTGGTGCTTTGGCAGTGATGAATCCTAAATATGGGACAGATCCAAAAAGCATTGCTGGAATTATTTTGAATGACGCCGCTGGATTAGATATGAAAAATTATTTAGAAGGGAATCCACCCACAGCCGAAGATGATTATATAGCAACATGGACCACCAATCCAGAGCAATGGAAAGCGGCTTCTCCAATATATTTTATAGATAAAAACACACCTTCGTTTTTAATTTATGTAGGCGACAAAACCTATAATTCCATAAAAATTGCCAACAGTAGATTTGTAAATGCTTTAAAACCTTTTCAACCAGATGTCACGCCAATTCGCTTGAATAAAAAGCATGTCCCAATGGTACTGCAATATTTTTACCCTTGGAGCGATAGATTTGATGAGATTCTTACTTTTATGGAAAAAACGAGTAGCAATTAATATTTTGAGTACTCATCGTTTCATTGCTTACTCCTAATAATTTTTTCAATAAGCAATACGGTTATTATACCTAAACTGTAAGCAACTAGATCCATCCACGAAAATGAATTTCCAATGGTTACTCTAGCTATTGTAACATCTTGTATTCCTATTTTTTCAATAATATTAAAATATTGAGCCGTTTCAATTGTAAATGAAAATAACAACACAATACTTGAGGCTAACAAAATGGATATTTTCACAAAACTTTTTAGAAAACAATACAGTAAAATAACCACCAAAAAATCTCCAAAATAAGGCCGTATAAACGAGTCTTGAACATATAGAGCAATGAAAACTTCTGTGAGAAAAAGTAAAACAGTCAGAATAAAATAGTTGTGATTGAACTGAAATATGGTGACTAATTGTGAGTTTGGTTTTCTGATTTTACTTTTTTGTTCTTCCATTTTTTTACGATTTTCATTTTCTACAATACCTTACAAGATTTTTTTTGGGATTAAAATTAGGTGAATTTTTTTTTAAAATTGTTTTTTTAGATTTGGGATATTTCAGTTGAGTTCAAATATTTTCAGCACGTACTATTTATTTTCAATGACATGTTAGGTGAAAGTAAATACAAAAAAAACAAAATTATAATGGCTTTATCCGAGATAATACTTAATTATCAAAGTGTATCTAACTTTAACAAGGACAATTAATCTGTGTTAAATTTTTATAACTTATTTATATTTTTTGAACTGCTTTTATGGTTTTTTAGGTAAATATTATAATACGTGATTTTGAAATCCGCACAAATTAATTTTTTAAACAAAATTGTAGCTCTGATGGAAGCAGCTTCTTTTTATTTTAGAATGAAGCGGTAGTTGAATTCTAAAATAAAAGATACAGCAAACAGCTCCTAAAAAAACCGATGACAATCTCAACTTGAAACAGATTACTTTAAACAAAAATTTCGTAAATTTGCACTCCAAATAAAAGGGATAACAAAATGTTAGATAGACTTCAAATAGTAAAACAACGTTTCGATGAGATTTCGGATTTGATTATTCAGCCGGATGTGATCTCCGATCAAAAGCGTTATGTGCAATTGAATCAAGAGTACAAAAATTTAAAAGCATTGGCAGAAAAGCGTGATGAATACGTGCTTATTATGGCAAATATTGAGGAAGCGAACGAAATTATATCCGATAACAGTGATGCAGATATGACCGAAATGGCCAAAATGCAACTCGAAGAAGCCAAACAAAGATTACCAGAATTAGAGGACGAAATCAAATTCATGTTGATTCCAAAAGATCCTGAAGATGCCAAGAATGTTATGGTAGAAATTCGTGCTGGAACGGGTGGGGATGAAGCGAGTATTTTTGCAGGAGATTTGTTCCGTATGTACACCAAATATTGCGAAAATCAAGGTTGGAGAACCTCTGTGGTAGACATGAATGAGGGAACTTCTGGTGGTTTTAAAGAGGTTATTTTTGAAGTAACTGGCGAGGATGTGTATGGAACTTTGAAGTTTGAAGCGGGTGTACATCGTGTGCAACGGGTACCACAAACGGAAACGCAGGGACGTGTGCACACATCAGCAGCAACTGTTATGGTATTACCAGAAGCAGAGGAATTTGATGTTCAAATTGATATGAATGATGTGCGTGTCGATTTCTTTTGTTCATCAGGACCTGGTGGACAATCGGTAAATACGACTAAATCAGCAGTTCGTTTGACACACATTCCAACAGGATTAGTGGCGCAATGCCAAGATCAGAAATCACAACACAAGAATAAAGATAAGGCTTTTGGCGTATTGCGTTCCCGTTTGTACGAACAGGAATTAGCTAAAAAACAAGCTGAAGATGCTACCAAACGTACTTCTCAGGTAAGTTCTGGTGACCGTTCGGCTAAAATCCGTACCTACAATTACGCACAAGGTCGCGTTACCGATCACCGTGTAGGTTTGACATTGTACGATTTAGGAAATATTATGAATGGTGACATTCAGAAAATTGTTGATGAGTTGGCACTAGTCAATAACATGGAAAAATTGAAAGAGGCTAGCGAGGTATTTTAAATAAAAAAAAGTGAAATTCGTTTCACTTTTTTTTGCAATACTCGGGATCTGAAAGAGAATTTTAATAAAAAAATAAGCAATGAAGCCTACATTTAGTTTTAAATACTATTTGTAGGCTTCAATGATTCTATAGGTAACCAAGTCATTTGTTCCCATTAATTTGATTGTTTTTAAAGCTTGTGCTTCTGACATTGCATAGCCACTTGCTGAACCAGTAGTTGTGCTTACTTCCCAAAAATATACTGTTTTATCAGTCGATTTGCTGATTTCAAGTTTTTGTTTTTTTGAAATTGCAACTGGATTGATTTTTTCGTTTTCGTTTGCAAAAGAAATTGTTGTTGCCAAGATAAAGGCTGCTAGTGTAAAGTTTTTCATTTTATGATTTTATATTGTTTTATTAACTTTGCAAAGGTGGTTCAGCACTAGATTTTTTTTGTTACATAATACTTTATTTTCCTTGTATAATTCACATTTATTATATTGAAAATCAATTTATTTCGAAGTTAGAACAGAATTGAGAGGTAGATTTTTTTTGCAGTGAGGAATTTTTTTGACATGCTCCGTATGTGTTTTTTTTCTAATTTTATAAAGTTTTTATGTTGGGAAATGGCCAATCCTTTCGTAGTTTTTTTCATAAATTTGTCGCACACAACTAAACTCATGACTACACTACAACTCATTGATCAAATCAAAACCAAAAAATCATTTCTCTGTATAGGATTAGATGTTGATTTAAATAAAATTCCACCACATTTACTGCAGCTGGAAGATCCTATTTTTGAATTTAATAAAGCCATAATTGACGCCACCCATGACCTTGCGGTTTCGTATAAACCCAATACTGCGTTTTATGAAGCTTATGGGATAAAAGGCTGGATGTCTTTGCAAAAAACGATTCAGTACATCAACGAAAATCACCCTGAAATCTTCACGATTGCGGATGCTAAACGTGGCGATATTGGCAATACTTCATCTATGTATGCCAAAGCTTTCTTCGAAGATTTGAATTTTGATAGCATAACTGTGGCTCCTTACATGGGGAAAGATTCGGTGGAACCTTTTTTAGCATTCGAAAATAAACACACAATTATGTTGGCTTTAACGTCTAACGAAGGTGCATTCGATTTCCAGACTTTATCCACAACTTCAGAAGGTGCTGTTGGTCAGGAATTATACAAACAGGTTTTAGAAACTTCTAAATCATGGAAGAATGCTAAAAACCTAATGTATGTGGTTGGTGCTACTAAAGCCGAATATTTTACTGAAATTAGAAAAATTGTTCCCGATAGTTTTTTGCTCGTTCCCGGTGTTGGAACGCAAGGAGGCAACTTGTCTGAAGTTTGTAAATTTGGAATGAACAACACTATAGGATTGTTAATCAACTCTTCGAGGGGTATTATTTATGCATCAAATGGAATTAATTTTGCAGAAAAAGCAAGAGGAGAAGCCTTAAAAATGCAACAAGAAATGGAAGTGCTTATTAATGTAAAGTTTAACGTTTAAAGTTTCAGGTTGCTCACTTTAGAACATTAAACCCTTTAAACTTTAAACAAAAAATATGAAAACTCTAATCGATCAACTCGGGACTTCTCACATCTTTGAAACTTCACCTAAGCGCATAGTTTCATTAGTTCCTTCGCAAACAGAATTATTGTATGATTTAGGTTTGGAAGACCGTATTGTTGGTATTACCAAGTTTTGTGTGCATCCGTATCATTTTAAATCGATTAAGAAAATTGTTGGCGGTACCAAGAAAGTGCATCTCGAGAAAATTAGGTTGTTGCAACCGGATATCATTATTTGTAACAAGGAAGAAAATACACTTGAAATAGTAGCCGAATTGCAGAAAATTTGCCCAGTTTGGGTTACCAATATCATCACTATCGAAGATAATTTTAAGATGATAACCGACTTCGGACAACTCTTTAATTGCAGAACCGAATCGCAGAAATGGAATGATAAAATGGCTTTTGCATGGAGTGATTTTAAAAATTTTATCAAAGATATGCCGGTAAAAAAAGTAGCGTATTTTATCTGGAAAAACCCTTTCATGGTTGCTGGATCGGATACTTTTATCAATGAATTGCTTAAACTGAACCACTTTCAGAATATTTATGAGAATAAAGGACGTTATCCAGAAATCGAACTCCAAAAAATACGTTTAGAAGGTGATCCTGATTTGGTTTTACTATCATCAGAGCCATTTCCATTTAAGGAAGGAGATGCTTTCGAAATTGGAAGAAATACTCACCATGCTAAAACCGTTTTTGTAGATGGAGAAATGTTTTCGTGGCATGGTAGCAGGCTTTTAAAAGCGTTCGATTATTTTAAAAAATTGCATCAAAAACTATAATTCACATTCTTTTAAAATCAGTTTTTCTTTAGTAATGACATTATTGACGTTGTTTTTTGCAATATTAAAATTCACCTACACCTGAATTTGATATTCTTAATTAAGCTTCTCTATTTCACTTTTCTCTTGCAGTAGACCTCTCGTGCGGTGATTTTTTTTAAAATTTTAGGCATATAATTTTTAAAAGAGTAATATTTTTTGTTCCGATTGGGATTTGAAATTAAAATCCTATTTTTACAAAAAAAATTAAGTGATTAATTACACCATTTACGAAAATAAAAAAAGCGATCAATGGGTCACTTTTGTTCATGGAGCCGGAGGAAGCTCTTCTATATGGTTTAAACAAATACGTGATTTCAAGAAACAATATAATGTATTGTTATTGGATTTACGTGGTCACGGGGATTCAAAAACTACGTTAAAAACGGCTTTCAAACAGAAATATACTTTTTCGGCCTTAGCTAATGATATTCTTGAAGTCTTAGATTTTCTAGAAATAAAAAAATCACATTTTGTTGGGATTTCATTAGGTACAATTCTTATTAGGCAATTGGCAGAAATGTACCCTGAACGTGTACAAAGCATGATTTTGGGTGGAGCCATATTAAAAATGAATTTTCGCTCTCAAGTGTTAATGCGTCTGGGAAACATGTTTAAATATGTCTTACCGTATTTGGTTTTATACAAATTTTTTGCGTTTGTAATCATGCCAAAAAAAAGCCACAAACAATCGCGTGTTCTTTTTATCAATGAGGCAAAAAAATTATACCAAAAAGAGTTTATTAAATGGTTTAAATTGACAGCCGAAATAAATCCAGTATTGAAATGGTTCCGCCAAGTAGAATTGAATATTCCAACCTTATATGTAATGGGCGAAGAGGATTATATGTTTTTGCCATCAGTTCGTAAAGTGGTCGAAAATCATTATAAATCATCAAAGCTATTTGTAATACAAAATTGTGGACATGTAGTAAATGTGGAGCAACCAAATGCTTTCAATGATGCAGTTCTTTCTTTTATAAATACAGCTAAATAAAAATTGCCTGCATTAAAAATGCAGGCAATCCTTTAACTAACCAAAACCAAAATAATAAATAACCAGTTTATTACCCTACAAAGGTAGTATAGACGATTAAGTTTTGTTGTTAAGGTTTTGTTATTACTTTGTTGGGTATACGTTAAGGTTTAGCACATTGCAGTTGTTGTATTTTTTTTAGAGTATTATTATCATATAGAATTACCTTCTCTTTTTTTGATTTCAATAGTAGATTGAAAATTGAAAATACAACTAAAAAATAACTCAATTTACTTTATTTAGCATCCTGCATGGCAAATACCCTTTGTAAAAGCACCGAAGTTCTAGCACTCAAATTGGTTCTGATATTTTTTTCCTCGACAGCAACCATTTTAAAAACACCATTTAGCGCTTGGTTGGTAACATAATCCGTTAAATCAGGATTCACTTTATTCACTAGCGGAATACTGTTGTATTTGGTGATAATATTATTCCAAACTCTATCAGCCCCTACTTTTGTGAATGAATTTTTAATTACAGGATTAAATTTTCCGTACAAGGCAATAGTAGTGCTATTCTGTAAGTAAGTCGTTGCTGAACTTTGATTTCCCATCAAAATAGTTCTGGCATCATTAAATGTCATATTTCTTACAGCGTCAACAAATATGGGAGTTGCTTCTTTTACAGCATCTTCCGCAGCAC
Source organism: Flavobacterium sp. (assembly GCA_043736705.1). Lineage (GTDB taxonomy): Bacteria > Bacteroidota > Bacteroidia > Flavobacteriales > Flavobacteriaceae > Flavobacterium. The sequence continues at coordinate 7,535 of JAYTBZ010000208.1, forward strand.
GATTTAATACTTTCAAACCTTCGTCAGCAAGTGAACTTAAACCAATTCTACGCAAACCAGTATCGACTTTTCTTAATTCTTCTGGTAATAAAATTTTCACTGCTTCATTTCGAAAAAAACCATCGGTAGTTGTCAATTTTGTTACTTGTTTCGAAATCCCGTTGTTTAGCGCTTCCTTTAAACCGCCTACAATATCGAGTCCTCCTATTCCTTGCGTTTGCGGAAACTGATTCATTACTTGTTGCATTTCGGCGCAACTGGAAAGCGAAACCGCTACTAGTACAATTATAATTTTTTTCATCGTAAATTATTTATTCATTAATTCGCCAAACGGCATTTGTAAAAATACAACTTATTCAAAAACAAAGCCAACTAATATTTTGGAGCAGTAATTGAGGTGTTTTAATGATAATCTGTCCCGCTTTACGCTGTATCCCCGCTAGAAAAAAGCGGGGGATGCCTCTGCAATCGGGGCTAGACAACAAAATTATCCGTTATTTATGAACAACAAGGAGCAACATCAAATGATTTTTAAAATAAAATTGTAAATTGCAGGCTTAAATTATCATATTCATAAAATGGAACAACAAATACCATATATCCCTAACAATAAAGTAAG